>JBEDCS010000117.1:0-5867 GCA_041176605.1 Bacteroidota bacterium | reverse complement strand
CTATGATGACTTCTCGAACAAGCCATGATCATTGGATTATTTGTATTTGATGGAGGAGAAAGTTTCATCCATTTTTCTTGCGAATGGTATTCGTTAAAATGGAATAAATAAACGCCAGTTTCTTTTGAACCCAACAAAATTGTTTCTTGAACTGGTGAGGCAATGAGCCCAAAAACAGGAATTCCTTTTTCAATTAGGGCAATATTAACCGCAAATTCACCGTTGCGTTTGATGAATTCTTTGGTGCCATCAAGAGGGTCGATGCACCAACTTAAGGGCCAATGTTGCCGATCTGAAAAAGGTGCTTTTTCTGTTTCTTCGCCAGTAATTGGAATACCTAGTGGTGCTAAAATAGTTTCGATGCAGGCACTAGCGGCATGATCTGCCTCAGTAACTGGAGAGCCATCTTGTTTATAGACTTCTAGAAACTCATTCCCATAAACTTTCATGATCGCTTTGGCTGCTTTGATGGCAGCTGTAATAGCGGCTTGATATATGGGAGAGATTTCGGGCAATTAGAGTTTCATTTCTGGCACAAAATCGGGAACCACGAGGTCGCCTTCAGTTTTGGCGATAATTTCTTCAATACTGACACCTGGTGCTCTTTCGATCAAATGGAATTTACCTTCCTTGATTTCAAGTACGGCCAGCTCAGTGACTACTTTTTTGACACAACCAACACCGGTGAGTGGCAAGGTACATGCTTTGAGTATTTTTGATTCGCCGGCTTTGTTGCTGTGCATCATGGCCACAATGATGTTTTCGGCAGAGGCAACGAGGTCCATAGCCCCACCCATTCCTTTGACCATTTTTCCTGGAATTTTCCAGTTGGCGATATCTCCATTCTGAGAAACTTCCATGGCGCCTAGCACCGTAAGTTGGACGTGTTGGCCTCTGATCATGGCAAATGACGTTGCTGAATCAAAGAAAGACGCGCCGTTTCTGACAGTGATTGTTTGTTTACCCGCATTGATTAAGTCGGGATCTTCTTCACCTTCAAAGGGAAAAGGACCCATACCTAAAATGCCGTTTTCTGACTGAAATTCGACATCAATACCTTCAGGGATATAATTGGCAACCAGGGTAGGAATACCAATACCTAGGTTGACATACCAACCATTTTTGAGCTCTTGTGCGATGCGCTTAGCAATACCTGTTTTGTCGAGTGCCATGGTTTAAATTTTAGTGCGAACAGTGCGCTGTTCGATGCGTTTTTCAAAGTGGTCACCTTGGAAGATGCGCTGGACAAAAATTCCGGGAGTATGAATGAAGTTAGGATCAAGTGTTCCTGCTGGTACCAACTCCTCGACTTCAGCAATAGTGATTTTACCCGCCATAGCCATCATTGGATTAAAGTTACGGGCCGTTGCTTTGAAGATGAGGTTACCTTCGGTATCGCCTTTCCATGCTTTTACAATTGCAAAATCTGCAGTAAGTGCGGCCTCTAATATATGCGGTTTGCCATTGAAAATGCGAACTTCTTTGCCTTCGGCTACTTCGGTTCCGTAGCCTGCAGGTGTAAAAAATGCTGGAATTCCGGCGCCACCAGCTCTGCAGCGCTCGGCAAGGCTACCTTGTGGAATCAGCTCCACTTCGAGCTCTCCGGACAACATTTGGCGTTCAAATTCATCGTTTTCACCAACATATGAGCTGATCATTTTTTTGACTTGTTTGGCTTGTAATAATAAGCCTAGTCCGAAATCATCTACGCCAGCGTTATTGCTGATGCAGGTAAGGTTTTTGACACCGCGTTTGACCAATTCTGCAATAGAATTTTCTGGGATGCCACAGAGTCCAAAACCACCAACCATGAGCGTCATGCCATCTTGGATGCCGTCTAGGGCAGCTTCTACATTGTTAACTACTTTGTTCATGGTTAAAATTCAAAGGGGATTTCTGATTCATCGACCGTTTCTGGTTGGGGTGCAACGGTACAATCATACACCGAAGGATCGTAGTCTGTGGGTTGATCGAAGTCTCGGGTGGAGAGCGCAATAATAGGATCTTTATAGACCCGCTGCATGTAGTACCCATAGATTGGCAAGGCCATCCGGCCTCCTTGCCCCCAAGTCATGGTTCTGAACCTTACTGCGCGATCTTCTGCACCGACCCAAACACCTGTGACAAGCTCTGGCGTGATTCCGACAAACCAACCATCAGAGTTATTTTGAGTGGTCCCTGTTTTTCCGGCAGTTGGGGCTGTAATACCACCCCAGCTTCTGCCACCTCTTAAGCTTCCACCTGTTCCAAAATTGATGACACCTTTCATCATTTGGAGCATTTCATAGGCAACTGTAGCATTTAAAGCTTGTTCGCGGTGTTCGGTTGCGCTATAAATTACTTTTCCATTGCGATCCGTAATGCGTTCGATGAAAGTCGGCCTCACATAAATTCCGTTGTTCGGGAACACACATTGCGCCGCAACCATTTGTAATAAAGAAAGGTCCATACTACCCAAACACATGGAAGGAACAACATCATTAGGATGTAAATTTATTTCCATCTTCTTGAGTAATTTTTCAATTTGGTAGGGCCCACCTGTTTTTTGTACAGGATTGAAGGCGCCCATTCGGCCCATGACGGCAACGGTCACTTTATTCGAAGATTGCGCCAAACCGTCTCTGACACTGGGTGCAGCTGGCCCTGCCGGGCAGTATTGCCCGACTACTTTATTTGTATTGTGGTCAACAAGGTCCAGACAATATTCGTCTGCGGAGAAACCAGTACAAGGATTGACAACTTTCATGGAAAGCGCCGCCGCATAGACAAATGGCTTGATGGTTGATCCAACTTGGCGTTTTCCTTGACGAACGTGGTCATAGCCGAAGTGCTTAAAGTTGACACCGCCCACCCAAGCTTTCACAAAACCTGTGGTTGGATCCATGGAAACCAAACCAGCATGTAAAAATGCCTTGTAGTATCGAATAGAATCGTTGGGGCTCATGACGGTGTCGCGTTCGCCATTCCAGCTAAATACGGACATCTCTACGGGCACATTGAATTCTTTGTTGATGTCTGATTCACTTAAGCCAAGTGCAACTAACTTCTTGTAGCGATCTGAGTTATGACGAGCAGAGGTCATGATTTCTTCGACAATTTTCGGATCGATGCTATTGGAGAACGGATAGTTTTTCAGCCCGCGGTTATTGATATCAAATTGCGGCTGTAGTTCTTCCTTAATATGTCTTTCTACGGCATACTCGGCGTAGCGCTGCATGGTTGGATTCAGCGTGGTGTAGATTCTTAAACCATCGGCATCGATGTCGTAAGGGTTGCCATCTTCACGCAAATACTTGAAGGTGCCGTCTGCTTTTTTTGATAGTAAAATTGATTGTACTTCTGTACGCAATTCTTTTCTGAAGTATGGCGCCATTCCTTCTTTGTGGTCCAAAGAACGGTAACGAATGGTTATTGGCTCTTTGCTGATGCGGTCATATTCTTCGCGGGTAATTTTAGTGCGCAGTGCTTCGTTACCCTTCTCTGAATTCTTGAGCCACTGAAAAAGAACCTGATTGCGTCTTGAAATGGCATTCAAGGAATCTTTGGAACGCGCAGCCAAGATATCTTCTTTAGTAACCTCTGAAGGGCTAATGCCTTTCTTTTCGGCTATTTTGGCGCGGTAGTTTCTGATTTGATATGAATAAGGATTGTAGAGTGCAGGATTTTTACAAAGACCAATGAGCGTGGCTGCTTCTGTTTTTGTGAGGTCTTTTGGTCGTTTATCAAAATAAACTCTAGAGGCATTCTCGATACCTACCGCATTGTACAAGAAGTCAAATTGGTTGAGGTACATCGTGATGATTTCTTCTTTGGTAAAGCGTTCTTCAAGACGTTTGGCAATGATGTTTTCACGCGCTTTTTCACTGACGCGTCTGAATTTACCGAGAATTCCACCCACATAAGGTAGTTCAAGTTTTTCGCCACTTGCCCGCGCCAATTCTTCTCTTTGTCGCTGTTGAAGGGTGAAAAGCAATTTTGCCAACTGCTGCGGAATAGTAGATGCCCCGCCTGAGCGGCCTAAAGATGTAAAGGACCTGGCCAAAGCTCTGAAGTCCACACCTGAGTGCTTTAAAAAGCGCTCATCTTCTGTTGAAATAAGGGCGTCTGTCACATAAGGAGATATTTCGCGATACTTGACACTCGTTCTATTGACCTGCCAGAAACGACCAATCACAGTATCTTCTTTGACACTTTTCTTGGCTAAAATAAGTGAAGCTTGTAATTCTGGTGGGTTATCGAGCATCGAGACCGGTGGAAGGTCATCTTCGGACTGAAGTAAGAGCAGGCTTGCCACCAAAAAGAAAGGCAGCAAGGCGAAGGCCCAAAATATTTTGGTCATCTTTTTTTGTTCTTGATCTGTCATGACCGTTGCATTTCTTTTCATAGTTCAAAATTAAAAACTAATTAGCGCAAAACATCTTTGCGTTGTGCATCAAGTTTGAGTAAAATAAATAACATCACGCTAAAGGACATCATAGAAGAGCCCCCGTAGCTAAATAAGGGTAGCGGGATTCCAATGACGGGTGCAAAACCAATATTCATGCCGATATTAATTGCAAAATGATAGAAAAGAATCATGGCCACACAGTAGGCGTAAATTCTATTAAAAGCCGAGCGCTGTCTTTCTGCAATGATGATGATGCGAAACAGCACAAATAAATAAAGTGCAAATAAGAGGAGTACGCCCACAAATCCCCATTCTTCAGCATAGGGGCAGAAAATAAAGTCAGTTTCACTTTCTGGAACGTGATTGGAGCGCACGCTTGAAACGGATGCTTCTCGGTACCCTTTGCCTAGAAAACCCCCCGAGCCAACTGCAGCCATTGCTCTGTTTCTATTGTAATCATCGCCGTTAGGGTCTTCACGAAGGCCAAGAAAAAGTTCAATGCGGTCTTTTTGGTGCGGGCGCAACATATCAAAACCTTTATCAACAGTAAAGCTAATTGCGCTGGCAATGATCAGACCAAGTGTCAAGACTACCATCATGCGAGAACGATCGCGGCGTGTGCTGAATCGTTGCATCAGTAACCATGAAATGAGGTAGATCACGAGTAACCCGAATATGACACCAGAAGAACCGCTAAGCTCAAGTTCTAGACTAAATAAGTTTACATTGAATACAACGGCGTCTAACAAAAGCGTGATGATGCTCAAGAGCACAAGCGCAAACAAGATGGGAATAAAGTGAGACCCCACCCAAGTTTCTTTGTAGCGCACCCCTGGGATGGCATTTACAAAATTCAATAAAATAGGATCAAAGGTGAGTCCTTCGCGGTACATCACAAATAAAAAGGAGGTAAAAACAACAAAAGTTCCGGCATCAGGTTGTAAAAGAATCAATATCATCGGAATGAGCAAAATACTGCTGGCGGTCAGGACGGTTCCGGTAGTTTGCTGCTTTACTGTGAGCCCACTGATATATTTTGCAAGTAGCAAAGAGGTGGAGATTTTGGCAAACTCGGCGGGTTGTACACCAAAAGACCCCACTCCGAGCCAGGCGTGCGCGCCGTGGACGGCAGGCATAAAGAGCACAATAACGAGCAAGACAAGCGTAGAAAGGTAAATGGGTATGGCAAAGCGGCGGTAGATATCTGCGTCGATCAAAAAGACCAAAAGCCCAAGAAATAAAGAGAAGATGATCCAAAATAATTGACGTCCGTATTTTTCAGAAAAGGCGAATAATGAAGGCGCTTCTTCGTTGTAGGCAACGGAGTAAACAGTAGCAAGCCCCATGATGAGCATGGCAATGATCGCACTGAAAAGTGGCCAATCTAAGTTTGCAGTAAGGCTTTCTTCTTTGCGCATCAGTTGGTTGATTTATAGGCGATTTGTGCTTCAAGAATTCGCTTCTCCTTATCGGGGTCAGA
>JBEDCS010000116.1:0-4980 GCA_041176605.1 Bacteroidota bacterium | reverse complement strand
GGTCATTCAGATTTTCCAACTTCATCGGGTGTTTGGTCCAATACCAACAACAGTGCCAATTGCAATAATTTGGTCTTTAAATTTGATTTTGAACTCATCCCAAGTGCTGAATTTTCAAGTTCTGTTGTTCAGGGCTGTGAAGATTTAACAGTCACTTTTCAGAATACCTCAACCCAATGGGATTCTTATCTCTGGGATTTCGGTAACGGTGACACCACCTCCACTATATTTAATCCCACAATCATTTTTGACAATCCCGGAACCTACGGCATCAATTTGTATGTCACCGACAGCATCTGCCTCATTACAGACACCGCTCAAATCCAAATTTTAGTGCTCGATTCCATAGTGCTCAATCTCAACGATACGATTAGTTTGTGCAGCTCAAACCCATATTTGCTCGTTGCCCAAACCAATGGTACGGCAAATCAGTTTATTTGGTCTTCATCACCAAGTTTAAGCCCTGCATTAAACAATCCACAAGACTCAACGGTTGTGGTTGCGCAAGATGGCTGGTATTATTGTCAGGCAAGCAATGGATTTTGCAGTGTTCTAGATTCGGTTTACTTGGCTTTTGACACGCCACTGCAAGCCGAGTTTTCGGTTTCAGACACAATAGGTTGTGCGCCGTTGATTATTCAACTTCAAAACAGCTCAACCACCACAACAAGCTTTGTTTGGGATTTCGGCAACGGCATTCAGGACTCCACTACTTTTGAACCGCAACTGACCTACACCCAACCCGGAACCTACCAAATATCTTTACTAATTTCAGATTCGGTTTGTCAAGGTTCAGCAAGTACAACCGTACAAATAGAGGTTGGCCCTGCATTAAATGTACAAGCCCCCAATGATTTATTCTTATGTACATCAACGGATACAACGCTCACCGCTTTGACTGCTGGGGTTTATAACGATTTGGTTTGGTCTTCTAATTCGCAATTTTCAGATACTTTAAACTTATTGGGCTCCAATCAAGTCTATTTAGAGGACCCACAAAATGGCTATTATTATGTGCAAATTGCATCTGACTATTGCTTTGCAACAGATAGCGTTCAAGTCACCATACAAGCACAAGATTTAAATATAAGTGGACCAACAAATAGTTGTATCGGAACGCCTTTTGAGCTGCTGCTCAATTTGGGCTTTACACCACAACAAATTACGTGGGCCCCAGCAGTGCTTATCAATGCTGGCCAAGGGCAGCAAACCGTAAGTGTGACGCTCAATCAGGCTCAAAATATATATGTCACGGTTCAGACCTCACAAAATTGCGTGCTGCAAGATTCCATATTTGTCAATGTTTCTTCTCTCAATCCTTTAAGCGTTACAGCAACTGCTGACCCATTGGTGATATTGCCAAACGGCACCACCCAACTATTAGGACAGCCAACCGGTGCCTACAATTATACCTGGACGCCAACCACGAATTTGAGTGCGAGTACTGTTCAAAATCCAACGGCGGTATTAGCGGAGTCCACCATCTTTACACTCAATGTTTCAGATGGCCTTTGTAGTGGTTCTGATACCGTCCTGATTAAAGTTTATGACAGCATATGCCAAGCACCATTTGTCTATATCCCCAATGCCTTTAGCCCAAATAAGGATGGCAAAAATGATCAATTGTATGTCAGAGGTCAGTATATCTATGAATTTGTTTTCAGGGTATATGATCGCTGGGGAGAGCTGGTTTGGGAAACAAACAAAATAAATGAAGGCTGGGATGGCACATTTAGAGGCAAACTCCTCGACCCCGATGTCTATGACTATTACTTGCAAGTAACTTGCATTGGTGGCCTAGAAAACATCATTAAAGGAAACGTTACACTCATTAGATAAACATGAAAAAGATCATCACTTCAAAATCTGAGAAATTTTTAGAAAACTACCTCAATAACGCCAGCCCAACAGGTTTTGAAACCTCGGGTCAGCAACTCTGGCTCGATTACCTGAAGCCCTACATCGATGATTACATTACAGATGCTTATGGTTCAGTAGCAGGCATCATCAATCCGGGTCATGATTACAAAGTGGTTATCGAAGCGCATGCGGATGAAATCTCATGGTTTGTTCATTATATTACTAAAGATGGTTTCATTTATTTGCGTCGCAATGGGGGCTCAGACCACATGATTGCACCATCAAAGCGTGTCAATATCCATACCGATAAAGGCCTTGTTAAAGCAGTTTTTGGTTGGCCGGCTATTCATATGCGTCAGCAGAAAGAAGAAACACCTAGCATGAAAAACATCTTCTTAGATTGCGGATGTTCTAGTAAAGAAGAAGTTGAAAAACTTGGGGTGCATGTAGGCTGTGTGGCCACATTCGAAGACGAGTTTTTGATCCTAAACAAGAACAAGTATGTGGGTAGGGCACTTGACAACAGAGTAGGTGGCTTCATGATTGCAGAGGTAGCCCGCTTGCTCAAAGAAAACAAGAAGAAACTGCCTTTTACGCTCTATGTCGTTAATTCTGTGCAAGAAGAAATCGGTTTAAGAGGAGCTGAAATGATGGCGCATCGCATCAAGCCAAACCTAGCGCTCATTACCGATGTTTGTCATGACACCGCAACGCCCATGGTCGATAAAATTGAAAACGGCGATCAACAAGGGGGCAAAGGCCCGGTACTCACTTACGGCCCTGCCGTGCAAAACAACTTCTTGCGTCAAATCATTGATACCGCTCAAAAAGCGAAAATACCCTTCCAAAGAGCTGCGGTTTCGCGTTCTACCGGTACAGATACAGATGCATTTGCCTATTCCAATGAAGGTGTTACCAGTGCACTCGTTTCATTGCCGTTGCGCTACATGCACACGACAGTCGAAATGGTACAAAAAGAAGATGTTGAAAATTGTATTCGCCTGATTTACGAAACGATTCTGAATGTCAAAGCGGGTCAAGATTTCAGAACCATTAAGTAGTTTTGGTTAGGTTAACTTGATTTGAAGCTCTTCGAGTTCGATTATATCTCCGACAACCAGTTTGGCACGTTTGCGCATTTCAACTTCACCGTTGCGCAAAATGAGGCCTTCTTCAACAATGGCTTTGGCCTGGCCGCCTGTTTCAGCAATGCCCATGGCTTTGAGTAAACCAATGAGTTCGATATAAGCGCCTTCTATTTGAAATTCTTGCATGACTTATTTGGATTTGAGCTCCATCGCTTTCAAAGTATTCATCATCAAGGAGGCAATAGTCATAGGGCCTACACCACCTGGCACCGGTGAAATGTAGCTGGTTTTTTCTGCGACTTCGTCAAATTTGACGTCGCCAACCAAACGCCATCCGCGCTCGCGCGAGCTATCCTCAACGCGTGTTGTCCCGACATCAATAATGACTGCGCCGTCTTTCACCATATCAGCAGTTACAAAATTTGGTTTGCCAATGGCTGCGATTAAAATATCAGCTTCGCGGCAAAGTGCTTTGATATTTTTGGTTTTAGAGTGTGCAAGTGTCACTGTGCAATTTCCAGGGTTGGTATTGCGCGCAAGCATAATAGATAAGGGCGTTCCTACGATATTACTGCGTCCGAGAATGACACAGTTTTTACCTTCAGTGTCGATATTGTTGCGGCGCAAGAGTTCCATGATACCTGCTGGCGTAGCTGGCAAGAAACCTGGTAGGTTTAATATCATGTTGCCTAAATTGCGCGGATGAAATCCATCGACATCTTTTTTAGGGTCAATTGCTTGTGTAATTTTAAGTTCGTCGATATGCTTTGGTAATGGCAATTGCACGATAAAGCCATCAATACTGCGGTCTTCGTTGAGTCGTTGTACTTTTTCTAATAAAATATCCTCAGGTACGGTTTCATCATAACGAATGAGCGTACTTTCAAAACCAATGGCTTCGCAGGCCTTTACTTTTGAAGTGACATAAGAGACAGATCCACCATCATTTCCGACCAAAATTGCCGCTAAATGTGGAATTTTTTGTCCGGCTACTTTTCTGGCCTGAACGGCTTCTTTGAGTTCGGCTTGAATTTGTGCTGCTGTGGCTTTTCCGTCGAGTAACTTCATCTGAAAATTTTTGCAAAGATACAAAGAAGCAATGAGGGTGCAAATCCCTTATCTTTGTTAGAAATATCAAACATGAAAAGTTTACTCGCTTTTTTGATTTTAATACCGCACTTGGTTTTTGCACAATTACAATATCAAGGTTCCGAATTAGGCCTTGAACCCTATATTGGTTTTTCTAATGTGGGTGGAGCATTTGGTGGCGAATTGAAATACGCAGCAAGGTTATCAGAAAATTTTTTGGTTGGCCCATCCTTTCGGGTGCAGCGCATTTGGTCTAATAACCTTGGTATTCAAAGTAATATGACAACATGGGGTGGCGGTGTTTTTGCACATTGGCGCTATCAAGAGAAAATATTTGGTGGCGTTGAATTTCAATACCTCAAAAGCCCATTTAGTTTTGTAAATCCGCTCGAAGTAGTAAAGCCTTGGTCTCCAACCCTCATGCTCGGTGGTGGATTTTACCTGAAATTAGGCGAAAAAGTAAGGCTCAATGCAGCACTTTTTTACGATGTCATCAACGCACCTAATAGTCCGTTTAGAAGTAGCTACTCATTCCAAATTAAAAATGAATATGGTCAGGTGGTGCGCATCCTCCCCATTATTTACAGACTCACATTTTTCATCCCCCTCGATCAACAATAATGAAAATAGGCATCGTACTTTATCCAACTTTTGGCGGTAGTGGCGTCGTGGCAACCGAACTCGGCAAAGCCCTGGCTGCTAAAGGTCATCAAGTTCATTTCATTACCTATTCACAACCTGTTCGTTTGGGTTCATTTCGTGAAAATATTTTTTACCACGAAGTTTCCATCACTGACTACCCATTATTTGATTTCCAACCCTACGAAACACAACTCGCCAGTAAAATGGTTGATGTTGTCAAATACGAGCGGCTCGATATCTTACATGTTCATTATGCCATTCCGCATGCCTCGGCAGCTTTTATGGCGCAGCAAATTTTAAG
>JBEDCS010000115.1:0-5224 GCA_041176605.1 Bacteroidota bacterium | reverse complement strand
GGTAAAATGAGTGGGCCACGCGTGGTATTATATTCCATAATTAGTTTTCAAGATGAGCTGCCAAGGCGTTGTCATAGATGGCTTGTGCCTCTGTGATGAAACCATAGTGTTGCTCATCGATTTGTAATTTACCTTTGGTCACGTGACCAAGCAAAGTCATGTTCACACCTGTTGCCAACATAAATTCGACGAAAGCTTCTTCTTGCTCTTCAGTGACACTCACAACAGCACGGCCTTGTCCTTCACCAAAAAGGAAGGCATCTAGACGAATGTCGGCATCACTAACGATATCAAAACCAAGACCTCTTGGCATGGCCATTTCTACGAGTGAAACGTACAAACCACCATCTGCTACATCGTGAACTGCATTGACCAAACCGTTAGAAATGAGGCCCATAATGGCTTGTTGCATTTCAAATTCTTGCTCTAGATCAAAATAAGGAGCAGGAGATGCTTTGATCCCGTGATAGCTCGCGAGGTATTCTGAAGAGGCGATGTCTTCGGTGTAGTTTCCGATCAAGAAAATGAGGTCGCCTTTTTGTTTGAAATCGAGGGTCATGACTTTTTCTTTGTCCGGAACGATGCCGATCATGCCGATTGTAGGGGTCGGGAAAACAGGAACCTCTTTGCCATTCATAACAGTTTGGTTATAGAATGAAACGTTTCCGCCAGTAACAGGCGTTTCAAATTTGAGACAAGCGGCAGACATTCCTTTGATAGCGCCAACAAACTGCCAATATGATTCTGGGTTATAAGGATTTCCGAAATTGAGGCAATTGGTAATAGCACTTGGCACACCACCAGCACAAGTAATGTTGCGCGCAGCTTCGCTCACGGCAATCATGGTACCGATTTCTGGATCGGCATTGACATAACGTGAATTGCAGTCAACGGTCATGGCCAAGGCTTTATTGGTGCCTTTGATATTGACAACACCTGCGTCTGACGGGCGATTGGTGGTCATGTTGCGGGTGCCGACCATTGAGTCGTATTGTTCGTAAACCCAACGCTTAGAAGCAATATTTGGTAAAGCCAACATGGCCGAAGCTACAACTTTTAAGTCTTGTGGCTCAGCGACATCGTTGATGTTGAATTTTTTGAACTCTTGGTAATACGCAGGCTCTGCGTAATCTCTTTTGTATTGTGGTGCACCGCCGCCAAGTACCAAAGACTCTGCGGGAACATCACCCACAAGTTGGCCTTCCATGTAATAACGAATACGACCGGTGTCTGTAACCGTACCGATTTCTTCGGCGTGGAGGTCCCATTTGTCAAAGATGTTTTTGACGATATTTTCTTTTCCTTTTTGAACCACCACCAACATGCGCTCTTGAGATTCTGACAAAAGAATTTCATAAGGCAACATGTTGTCTTGGCGCGTAGGAACGCGATCGAGGTGAATTTCCATACCGACACTTCCGGCAGCACTCATTTCACATGTGGAGCAAGTAATGCCCGCTGCACCCATATCTTGCATACCAACAATAGCGTCGGTTTGAGAAAGTTCCATGGTTGCTTCAAGCAGTAGCTTCTCCATGAAAGGGTCTCCTACTTGTACAGATGGTAAATCTTCGGCTGACGCCTCAGTGATGTCTTTGGATGCAAAGGCAGCACCTGCAATACCGTCTTTTCCGGTAGCCGAACCGACAATAAACACAGGATTTCCTGGACCTTTTGCAGTAGCTGAAATGATTTTTTTGGTGTCAATGATACCGGCTGAAAAAGCGTTGACCAATGGGTTGGTATTGTATGATTCATCGAAGAAAACTTCGCCGCCGACAATCGGAATACCAAAAGCGTTTCCGTAGTCGCCGATGCCTTTGGTGACGCCTTTGACTAACCATTTGGTGCGAGCTTCTTCAATATTTCCGAAGCGCAATGAGTTGAGCTGCGCAATTGGGCGCGCTCCCATTGTAAAGATATCGCGGTTGATACCACCTACACCCGTTGCTGCACCTTGATAAGGCTCGAGTGCACTTGGGTGGTTGTGCGATTCTATTTTAAATACACAACCTAATCCGTCACCGATATCTACCAAGCCTGCGTTTTCTTCACCGGCCTTAACGAGCATGTGTGGCCCATCTTTTGGCAAAGTTTTGAGCCATAGGATGGAGTTTTTGTAGGAACAGTGCTCACTCCACATCACGGAGTAGATTGCTGTTTCAGTAAAATTAGGTGTTCTGCCTAAGATTTCTTTGATCATGTCAAATTCGTCGGCACGGAGGCCTAAATCGAGGGCTTGCTGGAGCGTGGCTTCTTGTTGGTATTGGCTTTGCATAAGATTTGTGAATTCGACACAAAAGTAAGCATTAATATGATAGCATCTTTCAACATTAAGCCTTAAATTTGTCCTTTAAAAAGCTAAAGAATGAGTTACGACATCATCGTTGTTGGAAGTGGACCTGGCGGATACGTCACGGCCATCCGTGCCTCACAGTTGGGCCTAAAAACTGCCATTGTTGAACGCGAATCACTAGGCGGAATCTGCCTCAATTGGGGTTGTATTCCTACAAAAGCCCTCTTGAAAAGTGCAAACGTCTATGAATACCTGCAACACGCCGCAGACTACGGCATCACTGTCAAAGAAAGCAGCGCAGATTTCGGCGCCATGATCAAGCGCAGCCGCGATGTTGCAAGTGGCATGTCCAACGGGATTCAATTCTTAATGAAGAAAAACAAAATTGATGTACTCAAAGGAAACGGTGTTATCGGCGCTAACAAATCTGTAGAAGTTACAGATGAAGCAGGTTCAAAAACCGTTTATACCGCAGCTAAGGGAGTCATCATTTCTACGGGCGCACGCTCACGCGAACTCCCTAACCTTCCACAAGACGGAACCAAAATTATTGGTTACCGCCAAGCCATGACCCTCCCTACCCAACCTAAAAAAATGGTGGTTGTTGGTTCAGGAGCCATCGGTATTGAATTTGCCTATTTCTACAATGCCATTGGCACTGAAGTTACTGTTGTCGAATACCTCCCAAATATTGTCCCGGTTGAAGACGAAGACGTTTCAAAACAACTTGAAAAATCGTTCAAAAAAGCTGGCGTCAACATCATGACCAACGCTTCTGTAGAATCCGTAGATACTTCAGGCAAAGGCTGTGTAGTGACTATCAAAACCGAAAAAGGCGAAGAAAAAATCGAATGCGATGTCGTGCTTTCAGCAGTGGGCATCCAAGCCAACATTGAAAACATCGGTTTAGAATCTGTTGGTATCGTCACGGACAAAGGTCGTATTCTAGTCAACGAATATTACCAAACGAACATCCCGGGCTACTACGCCATTGGCGATGTCGTTCCTGGCCCTGCACTTGCACACGTTGCTTCAGCTGAAGGTATTATCTGCGTCGAGAAAATCGCCGGACACCACCCTGAGCCGTTAAATTACGGTAACATCCCAGGCTGTACCTACTGCTCTCCTGAAGTAGCTTCTGTCGGCATGACCGAAAAAGCTGCCAAAGAAGCTGGCTACGAAATCAAAGTAGGCAAATTCCCATTCTCTGCCTCTGGTAAAGCCAGCGCTGCCGGTGCCAAAGATGGTTTTGTCAAACTCATTTTTGATGCCAAATACGGCGAATTACTTGGTGGCCACATGATTGGCGCAAACGTTACCGAAATGGTTGCGGAACTCGTTGCCGTTCGCAAACTTGAAACAACAGGTGAAGAACTCATCAAAACCGTTCACCCTCACCCAACCATGTCTGAAGCCATCATGGAAGCCGCTGCTGCAGCCTACGGCGAAGTGATCCACTTGTAAGATCTAATTCTTGATATACAGAAAAGCGCCTGATGGGCGCTTTTTTTGTTCCCAGCAAAATGAAGTAGAATTACGGAAAGTCTGCTAATTTCTATTTAAACCTAAACAATACTTTGTAGCATTATCATGTTGATTGAATTTAAAATCAATCAATGTGAAAAATAACTTTATCGAAATTTATAGATCTGTAGATGGGTCAACCAATGTTGAAGTCAAATTCAATAACGAAACCGTTTGGCTCAATTTAAGTCAAATAGCAAATTTGTTTAACAAAGATAAATCTGTTATATCGAGGCATTTAAAAAACATCTATCAAGAAGGTGAACTCGATAAAAATTCAACTGTTGCAAATTTTGCAACAGTTCAAAATGAAAACAAAAGACTCATTAAACGTAGTATTTTATACTACAATTTGGACACAATAATTTCTATCGGCTACCGCGTTAACTCCAAACAAGGGACACTTTTTAGACAATGGGCTACAAAACTATTAAATGCACATTTAATAGAAGGATTTACACTCAATGAAAAAAGATTAAAAGAAAAACAAAATGAAATCAAAGTACTTCACGATGGGATCAAAATATTGAGTCGCGTTATAAAAAGTAAAACTGATTATAATCAATATGATTTTCTTAAGCAATTCAACCATGGACTTCAATTACTCGATGATTACGATCACGATTTGTTGGACCAAGTTGGTTATCATAAAAACAAAATTTATTTTCCCGAATACACCGCTTATAAAGAAATGATAAACAAGATGCGTTCAAATAGTACTTCGTTGATTTTTGGTATTGAAAAGGATGGCGGTTTTAAAAGTGCAATAGCTCAAATTGGGCAAGAATTTGAAAGTGGCGAAATCTACCCTTCTTTAGAGGAAAAAGCCGCCATGTTATTATATTTTATTGTAAAAAATCATGCTTTTATAGATGGAAACAAGCGGATTGCGGCTGCATGCTTCCTATTTTTTCTTGAAAAGAACCATGTATTAAATGGTGAAGATGGCCGTGCTATTATAAGCAATGACTCACTGGCATCCTTGACCTTATTCGTAGCAATGAGTGAGCCAAGAGAAATGGCCACTGTAAAAAAATTGCTTATCAGCATTTTAAATAGAAATCAAACTAATTACTAGTTGAGTAAACCAATTGAAAAAGCGCCTTGTGGTCGCTTATATCGGTGGAAACTTTTGATCCTACAACCCCAAAGCCTCGTAGATGTAATCGAAGGTAGATAAAATTATTGGTTGGCCGTCGATGACTGCGATGTTGTGTTCAAAATGGGCGCTGGGTTGGCGGTCAGCGGTGACGATTGTCCATTTATCATCGAGGGTTTCGACCTTTTCGGTGCCCATGTTGATCATGGGTTCGATGGCGATGGTGAGGCCATTTTGAATTTTTTTGCCACGGCCACGACGTCCGTAGTTGGGTACTTGAGGTTCTTCGTGGAGTTCTTTACCGA
>JBEDCS010000114.1:0-8083 GCA_041176605.1 Bacteroidota bacterium | reverse complement strand
ACAAGTTAGTTGGAAGCACCAACTTGAAAATGTTTTACTTGACGATGGTCATTTCGTCAACAAGGTGTTTTGCACCCGCATATTTATCTACGATAAACAAAACGTAACGGATGTCAACATTGATTGTTTTTTGCAATTTGTTATCAAAGATAACGTCACCAGCCATCGCTTCGATGTTACCGTCAAAAGCCAAACCAATAAGTTCTCCTTTACCATTCAATACTGGTGAACCTGAATTTCCACCTGTGATGTCGTTGTTGGTCAAAAAGTTGACAGGCATGTAGCCCGCTTTGTCTGCGTATGGCCCGAAGTCTTTTTTCGCGTTGAGTTCAATGAGGCGCTGTGGCAAATCGAATTCTTCGTCATTAGGCTTGTATTTGTTGATTGTGCCTTGTAGGGTCGTGTAATTGTTGATTTTTGCATCGTTGCGCTTATCTGCAGGCAACGCACTTACTTTTCCGTAGGTCAAACGCAAAGTGCTATTTGCATCTGGGTAGAGAATGGTGCTGAGGCCAGATTCGCGAAGACCCGCAACTAATAAACGATATGCTTTGTTGTATTCGTCCGTTAAGCGCGTAAGTTCGTCTGAACGCTTATTCAAATGCTTAATGATATTTGTTGAAAGCGCAAAGAATGGATCGTTTTCGATCATGCCTGCGTTAGGGATTTCTAAGAACGCGTAGAGTCTGTTTTTGGCAGCGAATAAAGAAACTGCAAACATCGCTCTGATTTCTGTTTCAACTGAACCATCGGCATACATGGCTTGGATGCCCGGCTCTAGTTCGTAATTGGCTTTGGCGGCATAAAGGTTCAAGCCATTGATAAGGATGTCAATTTCTGCCGGTGCATAGCTGTTGGCAAAAAATTCGTCGATGGCTGCTTTGAGCTCGTCCTTCATGGCTGCGCGTTCTGTTGCGCTGGCTTTGGCATAGGCCATGAGTTGTGCACCTAATCCTCTAGAAATTGCGGCGTACTCAGAACCTCTAAACAAGATTTGTAAATAGTTGTCGTGGCGCGCCTTGTCATTGGTAGCGGCATAAAAAGCATTGATGTTCTTCACCACATCGCCGTAAGTTTCTTTGTTTTTAGGAAGATTAGCCCATGCATCAAATTTGGCTTCATTTTTCGCTTTTGAAGCGGCCGTTTGGAATTTTGTGAGTGCATCGATCATGCCCTGACGGTTTTTCCAGTAATTGGCAATGCGCGCATATTTGGAAGCGTAGTTCAAACGAACACCAGCATCTTTGTCCATGTATACTTTCATGGCGTCCATGGCTGTTTTAGAAGCCTCAACCCAAGCTGGATATGCATATTTTACATTTTGATCGATGCCTCCTGCTGGCAACCAACGGTTGGTGCGGCCCGGATAACCCATGATCATGGCAAAATCACCTTCTTTGACACCTTTCAAGTTGATAGGCAAGTGATGTTTAGGGTGTAATGGAACATTTGTTGTAGCGAAATCAGCAGGATTTCCGCTTGCGTCTGAATATACACGGAACATAGAGAAGTCACCAGTGTGGCGAGGCCATTCCCAGTTATCGGTGTCGCCACCAAATTTTCCGATGCTGTTTGGTGGAGTTCCTACCAAACGAACGTCTTTGTAATCTTGGTAAACAAAATAATAGAATTCATTTCCTTGGAAGAAAGAACGTACATTCACTACATATTTTCCACCTTCGCTATTTTCTTTTTCAATGAGCGCAATTTCCTCGCGAATGGCTTTGTCGCGCTCGGCTTCGGTCATGTTTTTAGAAACTTTTGCCAAGACTCTTTTGCTGCAGTCGTCCATGCGTACAAAGAAGCGCACATACAATGATTTCGGTTTTAATTCTTGGCTTCTATCCGCAGCCCAAAAACCGTTTGTAAGGTAATCGTGCTCAGGGGTAGAGAGCTCGGCAATTGCATCGTAACCACAGTGGTGGTTGGTGAGTAAAAGACCGTCTTTGGAGATGAGTTCTGCTGTACAGCCACCATTAAATTGTACGACAGCATCTTTCAAGCTAGAATTATTGATGCTATAGATTTCTTCGGCCGTCAGTTGAAGACCCATTTTTTGCATGTCGCGGTGGTTCAAGCGGTCGATGAACATTAAAAACCACATTCCTTCGTCAGCTCTGACGAAAATACCAACGAATAAAGCGATGGCAAGAGAAATTCTTTTCAGTTGTTTCATGATTTATTTTTTGTTTGGCGAAGATACGTAAAGTTTTTTCTTCATTCTACTCAAACTTTCAGGTAAGATGCCCAAGTAGGATGCAATTTGGTGTTGGGCGACAAGTTGTTCGATACCAGGATGTCTTTGCAAGAGTTCTTTGTAGCGTTCTTCAGCATGTGCCGAGATGGTCAGCAAGAAGCGTTTTTGCAGTACGGCTAGGGTTCTTTGTGCCATGATTCTGAAAAGGCGTTCCAATGCAGGTACTTGCAGATACATTTGCTCTATGTCTGATTTAGAAACTTCAAGAATATAACTCTCTTCAAGTGCCTGTACACTCAATGTTGCCGCCTCATTGAAATGAAAGCCCGCTAAATCGCCTACCCACCAATCGGCAAAAGCAAAATACATGACGTGTTCGTTTCCTTTTGGGTCTGTGTAATAAACGCGAAGCGCGCCCCCAACGACAAATCCTTGTTGGAAGTTTGTGCTGCCGGTTTGTACGAAAAAATCTTTTTTGGAAAGTTTGCGTAAATGGAATTTGTCCTTTATTATTTGCGTTTCCTTCTCATTGATTTGAACGCGATCAGTGATGTATTGAAGGAGTTTTTGGTGAGCTACTGAGAGGTCCATAGACTTTTATTAATGCTTTGGCAAATGACGGATGCGCCATTCTGTGGGGTGTAAATTATTGAAGCGTTGCCCGAGCTGTTTGACCATCGCAATTTTTTCACCGTTAAAGGTAACCAAATAATGACCTGCGGGCAATTGGCAAACCTGACTTTCACCATGTAAAATTTGTAGAGCTTGTTCGAGTTTGACCTCCATATTAGGAAGTCCCCAGCTCAAGTCTAGGCTATAAACCATGTCGTAGGCTGGCGCCCAGGACTTTTTAAATTGCTGAGCTACATGAATGCCTTTTTTGAGCCATTTCAGCACAGGCAGTTGCTCAAAAAATTGGCGCGCAAAGGTTGTAGTGGCATAAAGTTGGTCATTTTCTAACCAGAAATCATGGGCCACATTTGCTGTTAAAGGAAGAGTTTGTGCGATTTTTAGACCCTGTTGCTGCTCGGTTTTGGATGACTGCAACGAATTTTTAGCTTTTAATTTATTTTTTTCAGGACTCAACTTTTGAAGGATCGCTATGTAAAATCCTTCGCTTTGTATTTGACCTGGAAAGAAGTAATGGCCGATGTTTTTGCGGTCTTGTTGCATGCCCTCAAAAATTGGGGGCTGCACAATTAACGCATCTTCTTCCGTTAAAAATTGCTTTAAAAGTTCTTCGTTTTCTTGTGGGTTAAATGTACACGTTGAATAAATCAGATATCCATTCTCTTTGATGAATGGCCAGGCTTCTTCTAAAATGTCTTTTTGTCTGATGGCGCAATTTTGTGCAGCGGTTGCTGTCCACTCTGTGCGTGCAGCTAAGTCTTTGCGAAACATGCCTTCCCCAGAGCAGGGTGCATCTACAACAAGTACATCGATTTTAGCGCGTAAACTACTGAGCTCAGCCGGACTATGATTGCAAACAAAAGTGTTTGAGTAGCCCCACTTGGATAGGTTTTCTGCTAAAATATATGCTCTGGAACGCACAATTTCGTTGGCAATTAAAACGCCGCGTTGGTTTAAAAAAGCGGCAATGAGTGTGCTTTTACCCCCTGGTGCTGCACTTAAATCTAAAATAACTGGTTCAGCAGGTAGGTTAAGGGCTTCAAGTGCTTGGCGTAAATACATGGAGCCAGCTTCTTGCGGATAATATGCGCCAGCTTGAAAAAAGGGATCGTAGGTAAAACTCGGGCGTTCTGAAAGGTAAAAACCATCTTTATTCCAAGCTACAGGCGCGTTGAGTTGTAAGCGATGGGTTCTTCGTGGATGCAAACGAACAGAGGTAGGAGCCTGTGTGTCAAGCGCTTCTAGCAGATTTACAGGGTAAAAGGCATCGGTTTCAATGCGTTTGATAAAGTCAATGGGCAATGTGCTCATGCGCAAATTTAGGTCTTTTTATGAAGCGATACCTTTAGTATTTCTGCAGATGACTGATTAGCGAGCGCTCTGCCGTCTAATTTAATCCCGGGGATGAGTACTAATTTTTCTTGATCGAAAAGACCCCAATGATTTGCCCTAAGTAGGCTTGGGATTTTATGTTCCTTCAAAATTTCAAAAGCACTTTTCTTGCCTTTGAGACCAACCGGATACATGAAGTCGTTTTTTTGCAGCGGTCTAAATTGTAGTTCACCTTTTAAAAGTTGCGCATCCAAATAGACCTCATTTAAATTGAATGATGGAGGTAATTGCAGGGTCTGTGTCAAATCGAAATAAAAAGGACAAACGGTTTTTATTTTATCTACATCTTGGTGAATTAACCAGAGGGCGTCATCAAAAATGACTAAGGCGTTTGGCATCCCAGCTGAATTCTTCCAGGTTGATTTTTTACCGTTTTCAGCCTTAAATAGTTCGGGGATTCTTTGAATAATGTGCGTTGGTATTTTAAAGTATTTGAATAGCTCAATAAATTGATATGCAGATAATAAAGATATTTCTCTTAAAGTAATAGTTTGGTTATTCTCAAGTTTTTCAATGGCAAAGTCAAGCACCTCTTGCTGACTTACTATTTCCGTTTGAAAGTTCTTTTGAATCAGTTGTATGGATGGTTTTAGGTCAGGCAATGCTGCGATGAGTTCTGGCAAAAGTTGGTTGCGCCAAATATTTCTGCGGTAAGCTAAGTTTTTGTTGCTTTGGTCTTCGCGCCAGTGGAGATTGATTTCTTTTGCCGCTTTGTATAAGTCTTGTTTTGAAAAGCTTAAAAAAGGACGAAGTCGATTTTTATTCAACGTGGGCATCCCGGCCAATCCTTTCATTCCGGCACCTCTTGATAGTTGTAACCAGAATGTTTCAATTTGGTCATCGGCATGATGTGCGGTGCAAATAAGGCTTTGCGAAAAGCAGGCGCTAATTTGTTCAAAATAGGTGTAGCGGAGGTTTCTGGCTTTGGCTTGTAAATTAGCGCTTTTTAGCTCCGATTGTTCGGCGTCCGTTACGCTGTAAAGGTGCAAAGGGATTTTTTTAGAAGTACAATAAGCTTCAACCATCTTTGCATCTAGATCACTTTCATGCTGACGTAGTCTGTAATTGATGTGCATGGCGTGAACTCGTGCGCCCAATTCATGGAGTAAATGCAAGAGCAGCATGGAGTCAAGGCCGCCGCTGACCGCCACCAAAAAGGTAGGGGCTTGGTGTTTACTGATGAGCCTTTGAAGCTCATTTTTAATCGGGTCAAGATTGGAGCCCATGGATCAGTTTATTGGCTTTGAGCAAGCATTCTTGGTATTCCTTCTCGGGTTCAGCCTCAATTGTTATGGCGCTTCCGACCGCACAAGATAAATAGTTGTTTTTTCGATTGTAGATCAAGCTTCGGATGACTACATTGAAATCAAAGTCGGAATTTGGCTCAATGAGCCCAATACTACCGGAATACAAACCGCGCTGAAAATCCTCGATTTGTTCAATATGTTGCATGGCAGCAATTTTAGGTGCACCGGTCATGCTGCCCATTGGAAAGCTACAACGCAAAATGTCGGTAAAATTGACGCCGGGTTTCAGTTGGCAACTGATCTTTGAAATCATCTGATGCACAGTCTCAAAAGAATAGATCTCACAAAGTTCTTCGACCTTGACGCTGCCTTTTTGGGCCAATTGTGACAAATCGTTGCGCACTAAATCGACGATCATGATGTTTTCGGCGCGTTCTTTGAGGTCATTTTTAAGTTGATCAGCAAACCCTTGGTCTTCGCTTGGATTTTCAGATCTGGGCGCCGTTCCTTTGATGGGTTCTGAACGCAAGGTTTGCCCGTCTTTTAACAGATACCTTTCTGGGCTGGCACAAAAAACGAAGTGTTCAGGAGTTTGTACAAAAGCAGCATGCGGCGCCCGCGTGAGTTCATGTAGTTTTGAAAAAAGCCCTACAGGATTTTCTATACGCAGATCTTCGGCATAAAATTCTTGGCAATAATTGAGCTCATAAATATCGCCGCGTTGCAAGGCATTCTTGACTTGGGCAAAGCGCTCAAAATAGACCTCTTTTTGCGTTCGTTCCTTAAAATCGGCACTGAACCCAGGTTTAGGGCCGTGTAATTGTTGCCAAAAATACTGAGCGGCCTTCAAATTTGTTGGTGAATCTTCACCCCAAATCAACTCAATTTGTTCATCGAGTTTGTACAGTGCTGTTGGAACCCAAAAGTGGAAGTGTGGAAAATCAAGCTGATCTTTATTCAAAGAAGAAAGTGCTTCAAAATGATTTTTAAGTTCATAACTCAGTGCACCAAATATATAGCTACCCTGACATTCCTCAAGAAATGTTTGTAATTGCTCAATTTGAAGTGGATCAGAGCCTCTAAATGCATGTTGCACACCAATTCCTAAAAGCGGGCCTAAACGATGCTGAGGTAAATAAAACAAGTGCTGATCCATGGGCTCAAAATTAACAACTATTCGGCACAAACATTTGTAACAAAATATTGTTGTGTTAGCGTTACCTTTGCACCACTCATTCGTACTCAGAATAGTTTATTCATATGCTCCGTTTTATCCTCCTTTCCTTACTCTTTTTATCTTTTGGCGCTTTTGGTCAAAAAAAGCCTACCCTAAGTGGTTACATCACCGATGTCAGAAACGGTGAGGCTTTAGGTACTGCTCGTGTTTTTGTCCAAGAACTCAAAACGGGTTCTGTGGTCAATTCTTATGGTTTTTATAGTCTTACTATACCAGCGGGCACCTACAATATTGAATTTAGAGCGGATGGTTTTCAAACACAAACAATAGTTGTTGTGCTCAATGAAAGTCAAACAAAAAACGTTGAACTCGATATGGCGGTTCAAGAAACCAAAGACATTCGGGTTACCGGCAAACGCTCAGAAAATGTTACCTCTACTAAACTTGGGCAAATGGAGCTCAAGATGGATCAAGTCAAAACACTTCCTGCCTTTATGGGAGAGGTTGATGTAGTCAAAACTTTACAATTACTCCCAGGAGTATCCTCTGTTTCTGAAGGAGGTCAAGGCTTTTATGTCCGCGGAGGAGGCCCTGATCAAAACTTAGTGCTTTTGGACGAAGGCGTTGTTTATAATGCAGCTCACCTCTTTGGCTTCTTTTCTGTTTTTAATGCAGATGCCATCAACAGTGTCAACTTGATCAAAGGCGGTATGCCTGCTAATTTTGGTGGCCGTTTGTCTTCTGTGCTCGAGGTCAACATGAACGAAGGTAACCTCAAGCAAATCAAGGTTAAAGGCGGAATAGGTGCGATCTCCTCGAGGCTTACCGTTGAAGGTCCGATCAAGAAAGACAAAGGATCATTTATTGTTTCTGCCCGAAGAACCTATATAGACCTGATCATGAAGGCGGCTATTCCAGATTCTTCTCCTTTTGCTGGTTCTGGTTATTTCTTCTATGACCTCAATGCCAAACTCAATTACAAACTCTCTGCCAAAGACCGCATCTATTTAAGCGCTTATTACGGCAAAGACATTTTCTCATTTAAAGATCAAAACGGCGGGTTTAAGGTAGAAATGCCTTGGGGTAACGGTATTGCAGCATTGCGCTGGAATCACTTATTTACAGACAAACTATTTTTAAATACTACGCTCACATACTCCGATTATAACTTTGAATTTGCTTCCACCCAAGATGAATTCAGGGTTGCGCTTACCTCAGGTATCAAAGATTATACAGCCAAGGTTGATTTCTCTTATTTTCCGAACCCAAAGCACCGCATCAAATTTGGAGCGGCGTATATATACCATGACTTTACGCCACAAGGTCTGTCTGCTCAAGATGATACCATTACCTTTAACACCGGAACCATCCAACACCTTTATTCTCACGAAACGGGTATTTATGCTTTGGATGAATTTGATTTAAACGATGCATGGCGCT
>JBEDCS010000113.1:0-16514 GCA_041176605.1 Bacteroidota bacterium | reverse complement strand
TTGCAAATTACAGCGTTAATATTCCGAGCTTCAATTTAGTAGCTGGAGCCTCAAATGCTGTGGTTACCATTACAAATATCAATGGTGGCAATGATGACAACGCCAACGACAATACGCTAACACAAGTGGTAGATCCCGTTGTTCCTGCAGCAGGTAAAATTGTAGTGGGTGAAGAAGCAACAGGAACATGGTGTCAGTGGTGCCCGAGAGGAGCTGTATTCATGGATAAATTCCAAGCAGATTACGCTGGTTATTGGGCCGGAATTGCAGTGCATAATGGTGATCCAATGACGGTAGCAGATTACGATACAGGTATGGGTTCGCTTATTGGTGGTTACCCGAGTGCGCTTGTTGACCGCCTTGGAGATGTTGATCCTTCACAAATGAGTAGCGATTTCTTTACGCGCTTACAAACGGCTCCTAAGGGTGTACTCACGAATGGTGCAACATGGGATGCCGCAACGCGTGAACTCAATGTTTCCGTAACGACCAATATGGCTCAAGCAACATCAGGTTCATTCAAAGTTGCATGTGTGCTCACAGAAGACGGCGTAACCGGAACTGGCGCAGGATACAATCAGGCCAATGCTTATGCTGGTGGCAACAATGGTGTCATGGGTGGTTTCGAGGCTTTACCAAGCCCAGTGCCAGCTGCACAAATGGTTTATGACCACGTGGCAAGAGCAATTGCACCTAGCTTTACGGGGCAAACTGGTGTAATTCCTGCAAGCACGAGTGCAGGTGACACTTACACAGCAAACTTTACATTTACTTTACCTTCAACTTGGGATGAAACCCAAATGCATATTGTAGGCATGCTTATTGATCCACAAGGTAAAATTGATAATGCGGGTTACACGACAATCGATGGCGCTGTTCAAAATGGCTATGTGGCAGGGGTTCAAGAAATAGCAGGTCTCAATCTGGAGCAGCTATTAGTTGTAGCACCAAATCCAGCAACAGACTTTACCAATGTTACCTTGCACATTCCTACCAAAGCGCAAGTGAGTTTGAAAGTTCTTGATGCGAAAGGAAGCATTTTACAGGGTCGTCAGTACGGCAGCTTGCAAGGTGATTTCGAAGTAGGGCTCAACACCTCGAATTTTGCGCCAGGTTTATATGTCGTTGAACTTGAAGTCAATGGCCAACGCATTCAAAAGAAATTGATCATCAGATAAGATGAGTTCATAATCAATGAAAAAGAGCCGCAATTTAGCGGCTCTTTTTTTATGGTATATTGATTTAACTTGACTGGCCTATTTGGAAATCACTTGTATGTTTTGCTTGACCTTTTGGGCTTTATTTCGGACATCTTGCATGTTTGAGCCCGTGATGGTAATGTGCCCCATTTTGCGAAATGGTTTGGTAGTTGCTTTGGCATACAAATGTGGATGAACACCTGGCATTGATAATGCTTTTTCAAGCCCCTCATAAAAAACCGGCCCCTCATGGTTTTTAGCGCCAACCAAATTGATCATTGCTCCGGCCTGAATGAGGCGCGTGTGACCTAAGGGAAGGTTTAAAATGGCTCTTAAATGTTGTTCAAACTGAGACGTTTGGCAAATTTCGATGGTGTGGTGTCCGCTGTTGTGGGGTCTTGGCGCAATTTCGTTGACCAAAAGTTGCCCATCTTTGGTGAGGAAAAATTCAACGGCCAAAATGCCGACCATTTCTAATTTTTCAATAAGATCAATGGCAATTTCTTGTGCCTTTTTTTCGATGTCTGTGTCGACATCTGCGGGCGAAAACAAGAATTCTACCAAATTTGCTTCCGGATTGAATTCACATTCTACCAACGGAAAACATTGCGTCTCTGCGTTTTCATTTCTGGCAACAATCACCGAAAGCTCTTTTTCAAATGGAATACAAGCCTCGATGATGCTGGCATCTGTAAAACTATTTTCGAGCCCTTGTTGATCTCCAATGATATTTACGCCTTTACCGTCATAGCCTCCTGTTCTGAGTTTATGAACCACAGGAAAATCAAAAGGTATCGCTTTATGGTCATTTAGATCCCAGTAGATAAAAGGAGCTGTAGGGATATTGTGATCGAGATAGAACTGTTTTTGTAGGCCTTTATCTCGAATGAGTTCTAAAATATGTGGTTGAGGGTAAACTTTTTTGCCTTTTTGCACCAATTCTTTAAGGGCATCCGTATTGACATTTTCGATTTCTACGGTGATGAGGTCTTTGTCTTGACCAAAATCTAGAACGGTTTGGTAATCGAGCAGCGAACCATTTTGAAAGGAATGGGCAATTTGTGAACAGGGAGCTTGCTGGTCAGGGTCAAGCATATGTAATTGAATGTCAAGACTATTTGCAGCTTGAATGAGCATGCGTCCAAGTTGTCCTCCTCCGAGTACGCCGATTTTGTACTCGCTTCCGTACCAAGTTTTTGCCATGGCGCAAAGATACGTTTAAAATTGTACCTTTGTAACAAGATGAGTGCAGTGGTTCAAATACATGAGCTTTCTTTTGCCCCTTTCATAGATCAAGCCCAAATTCAAACCCGAATTGAAGCTTTGGCAAAAGAAATCGATACCCAGTTTACCGGTAAAGATCCTTTATTTTTAGCGGTACTCAATGGCGCATTCTTATTTGCCGCAGACCTAATCAGACAGCTCAACTGCCAGCCTGAAATCAGCTTTGTGAAAGTAAGCTCCTATCAAGGAACGCAATCCTCGGGTCGTGTGGATGAATTGATTGGTTTACAAAATAGTTTGAAGGGTCGTCATGTTGTTGTGCTGGAAGATATTTTAGACACAGGTGTTACCATGGATAAAATATTTACACTACTTGATTCAGAACAACCTGCATCCATCTCAATTTGTGCTCTTTTACTCAAGCCAGATGCCTACAAAGGTAAACACCAACCTCATTTTATCGGATTTGAAATCCCCGATGCGTTTGTGGTTGGTTACGGTCTTGATTACAAAGAACTTGGTCGAGAACTTAAGTCCATATATCAATTAATCAACTAGTTATGTTAAATATCGTACTATTTGGCCCTCCAGGGGCAGGCAAAGGAACCCAATCAGAAAGACTTATTGAAAAATACAATTTGGTTCATCTTTCAACAGGAGATGTATTTCGCGCCAATATCAAAGGAGAAACAGAACTCGGTAAACTCGCAAAAAGCTACATGGATGCTGGGCAATTAGTGCCAGATGCTGTAACTATAGATATGTTGCGTTCAGAGGTCGGGAAGCACCAGGAACCAAAAGGATTTATTTTTGATGGCTTTCCCCGTACCAACGCTCAAGCGCAGGCACTTGATGAATTTTTAGCAGGACTCAATACTCAAATTTCATTGATGTTAGCCCTAGAAGTAGAAGAGCAAGAACTCAAAACCCGCTTGCTCAAAAGAGCTGAAGTATCAGGTCGTGCAGACGACGCTGACCCAGCAGTGATTGAAAAAAGAATTACGGTTTACAACCAAGAAACAGCTCCGGTAAAAGCGTTTTACCAAGCACAAGAGAAATTTGTTGCCATCGATGGCATTGGCAGCATCGACGATATCACTCAAAGATTATTCGCTGCCATTGATACAAATTTTTAGATGGCTTCAGATAACTTCGTAGATTACGTAAAAATACATTGTACTTCCGGAAACGGAGGAGGTGGTTCCACGCACTTTAGACGTGAAAAATACATCCCCAAAGGCGGGCCCGATGGAGGTGATGGTGGACGCGGTGGACACGTTATTTTACGAGGTAACAAACAACTCTGGACCCTTCTGCACCTCAAATTTCAGAAACATATCAAAGCTGGTCATGGTGCGCATGGCGCAGGCAATCTTAAAACGGGTTCCCAAGGCGAAGATGTCTACATTGATGTGCCCCTAGGAACTTTGGCTAAAGACGGCGAAACCGGCGAAATTTTATTTGAAATCACCGAAGAAGGCGAAGAGCGTATTATCCAACGCGGCGGACGCGGCGGAATGGGAAACAATCATTTCAAATCGCCTACCAATCAAACGCCACGCTATGCACAGCCCGGTGAAGAAGGACTTGAAGGCTGGAAAATCCTCGAACTTAAAATCTTAGCAGATGTCGGTTTAGTAGGTTTTCCGAATGCCGGAAAAAGCACCTTACTTTCTGTGTTGTCTGCTGCCAAGCCTGAAATCGGAGACTACCCTTTTACAACGCTTAGACCAAATCTGGGCATTGTTTCTTACCGAGACTTCCGTTCATTTGTCATGGCAGACATCCCAGGAATCATTGAAGGAGCCCATGCTGGTAAAGGTCTTGGACTGCGTTTTCTCAGACACATCGAGCGCAATTCATTATTGCTTTTCATGGTGCCAGCAGATACCGATGACATCAATAAAGAATATCAAATCTTACTCAATGAGCTCAAGCAATACAACCCAGAGCTCTTGCACAAACAAAGATTGCTTGCCATTACTAAATCTGATATGCTCGACGATGAATTAAAGACGGCTTTGTCTGTAGATTTACCGCCAATTCCACATTTATTTATTTCTTCAGTAGCACAACAAGGCTTGCTAGAATTGAAAGACCTGATTTGGAAGCACCTGAACCATGACTGATGCCTTGCTTGCTTTTGATGAACAACTTTTGCTGTTGATCAACGGCTCGCATACGCCATTTCTGGATGAGCTCATGTGGATTTTTTCGGCTAAATGGATCAATTTACCGCTGGCAGTTCTCATACTAGCGTTTTTAAAAAGCCAATTTTCATGGAGAAAAACCAGTATTATTTTTTTACTGATGCTGCTTGTTGTTGCCATGACCGATTTAGTTTCTACTCAGCTCTTCAAAGATTATTTTCAACGATTACGGCCCTCACATGACCCCCAAATAGGTCGTTATTTGCACTATTATTTGATTGATCCAAATAACCCTTACATTGGTGGGCGCTATGGCTTTGTTTCTTCGCATGCAGCAAACTTGGTGGGTCTTTTGGGTTTTTTGTTTCCTTATTTAATCGTTCAAAAACGCGTCTTTTACCTATTGCTGTCTTATGTTTTTATTGTGTGTTATAGCAGAATTTATTTAGGGGTGCATTATCCGACTGATATCATTTGCGGTGCATTGCTAGGGGTGTCAATCGCTTTTCTTGCTCGAAAATACGCGTTCAACAAAATCTTAGAAAAATTAAATTAATGGCAGCGCTTTGGGTTTTTATTGGGGGTGGTTTAGGTAGCTTGTTGCGTTTTGGTTTTTCAAAAGTGTTTCCGTTTAGTCCGAACTATTTTCCGTGGTCAACTTTGCTGAGCAATGTATTGGCGGCTTTGCTTTTAGCACTCGTGGTTGCCTATTTTAAAGATTCGAGTAAATGGCAGCTCATTCAACCCTTCATAGTCATTGGGGTTTGCGGCGGCTTATCTACCTTTAGTACCTTTTCGTACGAAAACTTTCAGCTCTTACAACAAGGGCAGTTGGCCTTGTTTTGGATCAATTTGTTGCTTTCTTTTGGACTGAGTTTGCTGCTTTTCTTTGTTTTTGCTCGCCACTGAGGGTCTCACTAATTTTTCAATGATTTTTTGACCTTCTTTTTTGCCTAAGGGGCTTTTTTTGAGGTCCCACAAGAATTTCCGTTCCTCCCTCAACGATTTATTCGGGTCAATGATAGGTTGTGGATAGGTAACGCCCAATTCGACGCCATACGATTGAGCTTGATCTGGGTTCAATTTCCAGGGTTCATGAATGAATTCATTGGGCAGCGCAGCAATTTCAGGAAGCCAGGCTCTTATAAATTCCCCATTGGCGTCGTGTTTATAGCTATTATGAATCGGGTTGTAAACCCGTATGGTATTGACTCCGGTAGTGCCAGCCTGCATTTGAAATTGGGGGTAATGAATCCCGGGCTCAAAGTCTAAAAACATATTGGCCAGGTGCTCAACGCCGTCTTTCCAGTTTTGCAGCAGATGGTGACAAAAAAACGAAACTACCAATGCACGCATTCTAAAATTGATCCAGCCGCTTGCTTTGACGCAACGCATATTGGCGTCAATGAGTGGTATGCCGGTTTTTCCTTGTTTCCATGCCTCAATATGTGTTGGGTTGTATGGATAGGTAATTTGCTCATACGCTTTATTGATGCAATGTGTGGCATAGGTGCAATCGGTTTCAAATTTTTGAATAAAATGACAATGCCAATGCAAACGCGTCAAAAAGCCTTGATGATTTTTTTTATAGGTTTTATTTTGCATATCAGCAGCCGTCGATTGCACAACTTGTCTGACCGAGATATTGCCCCAAGCGATAAACGGCGACAAACGACTGCAGGTTTTTCGACTAAGTGCCGGTTTAGAAATGCCATTTTGATAACCATTGATTCTATGTTTTAAAAAATCTTGGAGGTATTTTTCGGCATATAGTGGCCCAGCTTTTTGGAATAATTTGGGGTAAGTTTCAAGTGCCTTTTGCATGGCTTCAGGAAGCTTAAATCCTAAATCTAAAATTTTAAAATCTTTTGCCGTATCAAGTAAAAACTCGTTTTGCGGGGCGTTGACATAGGCATACCAAGCCTTGTCCCAGTCTTTTCTGTTTTGAAGCCCTCTGATAATTCCATCTCTCTGAAATTCTGTCCAGGTGATATTTTTTGACTTTAAAAATTGCTTGACCCGAAGGTCTCTTTGAAAAGTCCGAGGCGGACCAGATTCTTGATAACTCCAGACTTGTTGGAGATTATTGAAACTAGAAATCGTCTCGAAAATTGAAATTACCTCACCGTATAAGACTTCAACTTGTCGGCCATAGGGCGCTAATAGTTCGTTGATTTGTTGGACAGACGCCCATTGAAACTGCCAGTGTCTGAGTGCATTTTCGGTGGCGGCCCATTCAGTGGGTTCGATGATAAAAATATAGGAAAGTTGGAGTCCACTTTTTTCGGCAGCAACGAGGGGCGCATGATCAGCCAAACGCAGGTCTCTTTTGAACCAGACAATACCGAGTGGTTTTTGGGTCATATCAATGCGTCTTCCAATTTTTTTGAAGGTGTTTTTGCACTTTTTTCCAAAAGGAGAAAAATGAAATCGGCACCTCATTGAGGTCGGGGAGTAACCAACTTCTAGCATCCATTTGGAAAGGGTAGCTTTTTGTACTCGGATGCTCTTTACAAAAAGTAGGTGTAGTATCTATTTGCGTTTGAAGATCTGCTAATTGTCCATAATAGATTTGAAGGCCGTCAATATTATGTTTGCCAAGTTCGTTGATCCAACTTTGTACTTTCTCGGATACAGGAAACTGCTGCCAATAGGTCGTGTCCCAAAAAAGAATGCGATTTGCTTGCACTTCAGTGTGCCAAAGTGGGTCAAGATTGTAGGGCGTATAAACGTAGGTAGGTAAATTAGGATCGATAACAACGCTTTGTTCTAGTTGCTTCGGAAATATAAAATCGAATGTGATAGCGCTCATTTTACCGCTCAGCTTTAGCGCTGCAATTGCTTCATAAGAAGTATCAATAGGGGTATTCTTTTGTTGAGTTTTAGCGTACTTGTTGACATTTTCTTGGTTGGCAAAATACAATTTGTTTGCATTAGCTCCGCAAACCCACTGCCAACTGAAATGGTTACTAGCCACATCTGCATCTAATAAATGGTAGTGCAACCATGGAGCAGCAAGCTCCCAAGCAACTTGGTAATGATTACACACCAAACTGGCGGTGTACATCCGGAGGTGGTTGTGCATGTAGCCTGACTGATAAAGATTTTGAATGCCCAAATCGATGGCTTCAATCCCAGTTTGTGCATGAATGATTTCGAGTGGCAGCAGTTGTCGATGCATGACATCTTGCTGTTCTCGACGCAGGGCTAAAGTAGGGTCGTGTTGTTGCCATAGTCGCTGAAAATGTTCGCGCCAACAAAGTTCCATCACAAAGGATTCCACTTGAAACAAAGAAAATCCTCTGTTTTGTAAGCGATCGACAATTTGTTTGATACTGATGAGTCCTCGAGAGATGTACGGAGACAAATAACTTACGCCACCATCGATATAGTTTCGTGTTTTGGCATAAGCTATAGGGTCAAAAGCATCTATTTTTGCCTCTAGTTCAGGCAAAGAAAGGATAGGAATCATACCCTTAATGCTGAAATTCCGCCGTCCACGTGCATGATTTGCCCGCTGATCCATGAAGCTTGCTCGCTCAATAAAAAGGCAGCCATTGCCGCAATATCTTTGGCTTCACCAACTCTTTTTAAAGGGTGTCTGGCGGCATTGGCCTCTCGCTTGGCATCCGAGTTCAATAAATTCTCGGCAAGTGGAGTGTCTGTAAGTGATGGCGCAATAGCATTGACACGAACAATTGGCGCTAATTCTGCGGCCAATGCTCTGGTAAGGCCTTCAATGGCGCCTTTCGAGGTGGAAACCAAGCTGTGGAAAGGCAAGCCCTGTTGCACAGCAACAGTTGAAAACAAAATGATACTAGCATTTCCGGATTTTTTAAGTGCGGGTAAGGCACTTTGGACACATGATATAGCGCCTAATACCTGAAGTTGGAAATCTTGTTGGAAATCAGCGCTTGAGAAGCGGTTGAAAGGTTTCAAAGCGATGGTTCCTGGGCAGTAGACCAAGCCATCTAGTTGTTCGGGTGCCACGTAAGTGCTTTGCGCTAAAACATCAAACTGTTGCCAGTGCAAATTCGGATGATGAAAATCGGGATTTGTTTTTGAATAAGTAGCATAGACCTCATGGCCCTGTTCCAGTAAAAGTTGTGTCAAGCAGAGACCAATTCCTTTTGAAGCACCGATAACGGCAATTTTTTTTGTTTCCATGTTACTGTAACAAATAAATACTACCTTGGTTTAATCATTTTAAAATCATTTATGAACTTTCTAAAACAACATTTTTCGACACTCCTGATTGCAGCAGCTGTCATCATTACAGGTCTCATCCTTGGTAAGTCATATCTCTCAAAAGGTAAGCCCGATGATACGGTTTCTGTAACTGGTCTAGGCGAAGAGTCATTTGATTCGGATTTGATAGTTTGGAAAGCATCTTTTTCGCGCAACAGTTATGAGTTAAAAGATGCCTATGCACAACTTAACTCCGATTTAAGAAGGGTGAAGTCCTATTTGAAATCAAGAGGAATAACCGACGATGAAATGGTTTTTGAAGCAGCAGAAATTGAGAAATTGTGGACAAGGGTTTTTGACGACGAAGGCAATTTGACACAAACTACTTTTGATGGATATGCTTTGAAACAGCAGCTTAAAATAAGTTCTAAAAAAGTAGATATTGTTGAAAACACCTCCCGCCAAGTTTCAGAGCTCATTGATGCGGGAATTGAATTGAATTCTGATGCACCTGAGTATTATTATACTAAACTGGCTAAGTTGAAGCTGCAAATGATAGAGGCGGCAACCCGTGATGCACATGACCGCGCAGCGAAAATTGCTGAAAATGGCGGCGGTGAATTGGGTAAACTCATGTTTGCCGATATGGGGATCTTTCAAATTACAGCCGAAAACTCGTCAGAAGAATATGAGTGGGGCGGGAGTTTCAACACCAACTCAAGACGCAAAACGGCGAGTGTTACCATTCGCTTGAAATATGCTATAGATTAAATATTATAAAAACAGGCTTTTATCGAGTTGCAACCACTCCAAGGTGGCATTGCAAAAGATGTCTTCTTTAACAGACTGACTCAAGGAGCTGTCTTCAATGAATTTACCGATTTCGAGATCGCCAAGCGGGAAGGGGTAATCGCTCCCTAAGCAGACTCTTTTAGAACCTTGCATCTTGAGAATATACTCAAGCGCGTCGATGTCATGGGTGATGCTGTCTACCCAAAATTTTCCGAGGTAAGTTCTTGGATTGTGAGGGTTGTCTATCGCCACGAGGTCTGGGCGGCAATTGAATCCATGTTCAATGCGGCCAAGGGTTGGCAGAAACGAGCCGCCAGCATGTGAGAAACAAACCCTTAATTCGGGTAATCTTTCGAGTACACCACCAAAAATTAAAGAGCAGGCAGCTCTGGAGGTTTCTGCAGGCATCCCTACTAGCCAAGGAAGCCAGTATTTTTTCATGCTTTCAAAACCCATCATTTGCCATGGGTGTATCATCACTGCCATGCCTAGTTGTGCACAAGCTTCAAAAATGGGGAAGAATTTTTCCTCGCTGAGGTTTTCATCATTGATATTTGAACCAATTTGGATGCCAACATGTCCAATTTCTTTGGCGCGCTGTAGTTCTTGGATGGCAGCTGCGGTGTCCTGCATTGGAATGGTCGCAAGACCAATATAGTTTTTAGGGTAGGTGGCCACAAGTTCGGCAATGTGGTCATTTAAAAAGCGTGAAAGCTCGACTGCATCGGCCGTTTTGGCCCAATAAGAGAACATCACGGGAATGGTACAAACAACTTGTACTTGTGTATTGAAAGGCTTGTATTCATTGATGCGCAATTCGGCATCCCAACAATTTTCTTCAATGCGCCTAAAAAATTGACCACCCTGCATCATGTCTGCGCTGCCATCCTCTTGGGGAACAAGGTGTATGAATTTACCATAACCAAATTTTTCTGTCCAATTAGGCATTGTTTTTGGCAAAATATGGCTGTGCATGTCAATTTTTAGCATGGGTAATTTTTTTGATTCACGAAGATAATAAAAAGCTTAGAGCGATAGTTCCATTATGTAATCATCCATTACAAAACCGTTTCCAATCTCAAATACGGCCTCTTTTTGTACCACAAAACCAAGTTTTTTGTAAAAGTATTGTGCAGTATTGGCTTTATTCACTTGTAAAATAATTTTTGTGACTTGGGTTTGCTCCGCGCGTTCTATAGCTTTATGAATGAGTGCACTACCAAGACCCTTTTGCTGTTCTTGCGGCAGAACATATAGTTTATTGATCTTGATGATATGTATTTCATTGCTTTGATCGGGCTGCAGCCATTCAAGCGCTAAAAAGCCAAGGTCTGTTCCCTTTTCAGAAAGCAAATAAAACTCGTGACCATTTTGCTGCTGTTGGCTGAGTGCAGGAGTGCTGTACATCCAATCGAGCATGTAGTTGATTTGCTCCAAACTGATTATATCAGAATAGGTACTTGGCCAGATGGCTCTGGCGAGTTGCTCTAAAATAGGCAATTCATGTTGCTGTGCCAGCCGAATTTCCATGTTAGTTTTTGACGAAGGGTGCCTGTTGAATTTTTCCGTTCAAATGTAAACGAATATAATAGGTGCCTGCAGGGAGCTCCTGAACGCCTATCTTGCCATTGATAATTGGCGTTAGGAATCTTTTTCCTTCAATGGAAATAATTTCTGCAAATTCTGGCAATTCAACAATCGTGAAGTGCAAATAATGTTGAACCGGATTTGGATAAACATTCCAGTCTGTCTGGACCAATTGATTTTGTGTCCCTAAGGTTTGGAGTGCTAGTTTTACTGCGGCGTGGGCATTGACTTTGCCGGCTCCCCACAACGGGCTTCCACCGCTAGGAATGTTGCCTGTGTAGTTGTCTTGACGCGCCGTACTCATCAAAATTTCTTTGACCTGACTTGCAGAAAGATATGGATTGGCTTCTAGCATTAAGGCAGCAATACCGGCCACCATTGGCGAAGCCATAGAGGTGCCAGAAAATTTAGCAAAATGATAGGTGGTATTGTTAAAGGTGGTGTTGGCTACTGAAGTATAATTGGCATTTGTAAACGAAGAAATTGCTGATGCAATGGCAACGCCAGGAGCGGCAAGGTCTGGTTTCATGGCGCCGTCGTAGCGTGGGCCTCTGCTTGAAAAACTAGCTAATGCACCACCTACTAAAGAACCTGAATTTGTGGCGTATTGTGTGGCGTAGGCTGCCACACTAATGACTTGATCGGCGCAAGATGGTTCTGAGATGCCGTTTTGGTTGTCACCAGCTGTGGTGCCGGTTCCTGCAGCCAAGAAATCCATGCCCCAGTTCCCGACATCGTTGGTGAGTTCGGTAACGTTCCAGTAATGTACTGTGCCGGTGCTGGCCTGAGATTTCAACTGAACCCTTAGCGATGTATTGGTATTTTTGACACGCAAGCGCATTTGAGGTTTGCCATTCAAAGGGTGGGCAGCATCGGCTGAAATGTTGTACCAAATGGTATCTTGATTGACAACAATGAAGGTGTCGATATAGGTATTGGTAGTAGCCGTATTGTAGAAAGGAGTTTCAGCAAGTAATTGATTGGAACTGTTGGTGATGACCAAGCCATTTGCAAATGCCTGACCAGGCTCACCCCATGCGTGGATACTTTGCCCCCACATGTTTGGGTTGGCCGTATAGTCGTAAAATTCTATTCTGGATTTAAGTTGGTCGTTGTTAAAGGTTTTCTTGAGGTGGAAATTAACGGCGCCGTTATTGCCCCCTGAATTCACAAAAACAACACCTAAATTGCTAAAGGCATCAATGGCTTGGCTCAGTAAAGAGGTGCCGTCAAGAGTTCCAAAATGATACAGCCCCCAACTCATGTTGATGACTAAGCGTTTGTCTGCAGCCAAGGCTTTTTGATACATCCATTGCCATGCATCGAGCACAGCGCCTTCGTCTACTAAAAAAGTAACAAATAAAAATTGCGCATCATAGGCAACACCTCTATATGCGGTGTTTGCCCCGGCGCCACCTGCAATTCCGGCAACGTGTGTGCCGTGTGTGCCGTAACTGTAAATGTTTGAGGTGTCTGATCCGGCTGCTAAAAGGGTAGCAGGGGAGTCGTATTCGGTGCCGTAATTGAAGCCGTTTGGTGTAGGTCCATTGGTTTTAAATTGATCCCAGGCGGCATAAATGCGACTTTGTTGCAAAAGTGTGTCGTAAAAGACAGGATGCGTGTAATCAAAGCCCCAGTCTGTGACGCCAATAAAAACGTTTTTTCCTGAATAGCCTTGTGGTAGGCCAATGCCTTGATGCACGGAGTCGGCGTGGAGGTCTTTGATGGCTTTGTCGAGGTTGGGATTGATTTTGCCAGCTATTTCGATGTAGTCAAGACCTTTGATATCTTGTAAAGAAGATAATTTTTGAAGCGGCACTTTGATGCTCAGGAATTGTTGAACAGGTGCAGAAAAGAGGATGCGCTGCCATTTCAATTCTTCGGGGTTGAAGTTTTGGTTAGCCCGGGCCAGCATTGATATATACCAGCGACCATCGATATTGTAAATAGGGTAATGCTTGATCATTGCCTCATTGACTTCGCCTTTGGAACGAAGTAATTGGCTTTGAATTTGAGTGATTTCATAGCGATCTGAGGCGCTCATTTGAGGCGCAGCCCAAGCCTGGTTTGCTAAAGAAAGCAAAAGAGAAAGGCAAAATATGTGGGTGCTGCGCATCCCCAAATATAAGCATTTTTGTGCAGTTAGAGCTTGGTGAAGAGCGAATTTATTGGTCTTCTGACTTTCTTTAAATGCTGATATTTGTCGTCTTCAGCACGTTTGCCCAAAGTGCAAATGAGCACACTTTGCAACCCTTTATTTGTGAGGTCTAGGAGTTGGTCTAATTTTGAAGGAGAGAAACCTTCCATCGGTGTGGCATCAATTTCGAGAAGGGCACAAGTGTGTAAGAGCTGCCCCAATGCAATATAGGCTTGTTTGCTATTCCAGTTTTGGATCTCTTCTTTTGATTTTTTTCCAATTGCGTCAATCAAATGATTTCGGAATCCTTGAATTTGATCTTCCTCCATACCGCGCGTATCTCTCATTAAATCAGCATGGGAATGTAAGTAAGTTTCTTCGAGGTCTATTTTAGCACACAAAATCAATACTTCGCTTGCGTCTATGATTTGTTGTTGATTCCAAGCGAGCTCTTTGATTTTTTGACGCAATTCAGGGTCATTGATCCAAAAATAATGTAGGGGTTGCAGTCCATAACTTGTGGGCGTCAGTTGCAGGCTTTTTTCAAGTATGGCGCGTTGTTCGTCATTGAGTTGAAATGTTGCGTCGTATTTCTTAGTGGCATAGCGCCAATTAAGTGCTTTTTCTATCGTTTTTTCCATCTTATTCTTTCTTTCTTTCTTTCTTTCTTTCTTTCTTTCAACTTTTAACTAATCCCTTTCATTCAATGACAATAATTCTTTAATTCATCGGAACTTCGATGATCAGTATTTTTGATGGCTCAATAATTTGAATGTCAATATTTTCAGTCTGAGAAATACCGATAGCGTCTTTTGTTTGTAGGCGTTGTTCACCCACTGCAATTTCGCCTTCGATCAACATCAAATAAACACCGTTATTTGGTTCATTCAATGCGTAATTGATGCTGGTTTGTTGGTTGAAGTTACCCATTGAAATCCAGGCATTTTGATGAATCCAGGTACTTAAACCACTATCTTTTGGACCGACTAAAGGCGTAAATGCACCATTTTCAAGGTTGTATTTCCTTTGTGCATAACGTGGCTCGACCTGTTTTTTGTCTGGGAAGATCCAAATCTGAAATAAATTGAGTGCCTGATCTTGGTTTGGATTGAATTCACTGTGGTAAATTCCGGTTCCGGCAGACATCACTTGTACTTCACCGGCCTCGATAATTTCGCTAAACCCCATGCTATCTTGGTGTTTGATGGCGCCACTTAATGGAATGGTGATGATTTCCATGTTGTCATGTGGATGCTTTCCAAAACCCATGCCTGCTGCAACGATGTCGTCATTCAAGACGCGCAACATACCGAAATGAATGCGCTCTGGATTGTACCAAGAAGCAAAACTAAATGAGTGTTTGGCATCTAGCCAGCCATGATTGGCGTGGCCTCGTGTATCGGCGGCGTGAAATGTTGTTTTCATTTTTTTTCTTGCAAAGAAAGCGAGTACCAAGGACTCAATTCAATAACACATGTTAATTCTTTTTGTTGTCAGTAGTATTTGGTTTGCAGAAAATGTGCAATTTCGTTTTATGGTACTCAGTCGTTTTTGGCTGGTGATTTTCATCAGCTCTATTTTATTTGTCATGTTCGCCGTGTTTTCGGGGCAGTTTTACAGCATTGATTATGTGCTCAACGGAAAAAAAGATGATCCCATCCTCATCGGTGAAACATACAAATGGAAACTCCCAGCTAAGTATATCGATTTGATGGCGCGTGCCGACAACGACACTTACATTAAAGACATCAATCCTTCTGATGCCGACACCACCTATGTCTTAAAGGAAAAAACGGTCTTGATCTATTCTGGTATCCAGAAATCTGACGGCTTGTTGGTCACGGCAAAGGCGAGTTTATTTGACCTCATTTTACCACTGATGGCCTATTTGGCCTTTTTTGCGGGCATCATGCAGCTACTCATTGATTCTGGTGCCACCGAAAAGTTAGCAAGGCGCCTGAGTCCGTTTTTTCAAAAAGTTTTCCCTTCGGTTCCGGCTGGTCATCCATCCATAACTTACATGACCATGAATTTCTCAGCCAATTTTTTAGGTCTTGATTCCGCTGCAACACCTTTTGGCTTAAAGGCAATGGAAAGTCTTCAAGAGCTAAATTCCGATAAAGAAAAGGCCTCAGATGCGCAAATCATGTTTTTGAGCCTTCATGCAGCAGGGCTTACACTGATCCCTACTTCTATTATTGGTTATCGGGCTGCCGCCAATGCGGCCAATCCTGCAGATGTCATGCTGCCTTGTATCATTACTTCGTTTGTGGGTACCCTTGCGGCGTTCTTCATCGTCGGGATTCGTCAACGAATTTCCTTCAAAAGCGGCCTATTATTAGGGGTTTTAATGGGCGTTATTGGCGCAATTCTTGGCTTGTTGTTTTATGTTGGGTCGCTGGATTTAGTCCAAAAAAATTATTTTACCAATAACTTCTCTGGTATTTTATTGTTCGGCATTATCGTGCTGACCCTTCTTTTTGCTTTTAAAAATGAAGCCCGATTCAAAGCAAAACAAACGACTGTTTTCGATGCTTTTGTCGAGGGGGCAAGAGGGGGCTTAGATACAGGTGTAAAAATTTTCCCGTACGTTCTTGGGATGTTAGTGGCGATTTCTGTTTTTCGAAATTCGGGTTTATTTGAATTAATTGCCGGCGGTATTTCAGAGCTGTTTAGGTATGCTGGGGTTGGTAAAGAAATCACAGATTCATTACCCGTTGCGCTATTACGCCCTTTCAGTAGTTCCGGCTCAAGAGGTTTTATGCTAGACGCCATGAATCAATTTGGCCCCGATAGTTTGGCTGGCAGACTTTCGGCTATTTTTCAGTGCTCTGCAGAAACCACTTTCTATGTAATTGCTGTATACTTTGGTGCGATCAATGTGCGCAATACGCGCTACACTTTGGGCGTGATGCTATTGGTTGATCTCATTTGTGTCCTAACCGCAATTGCTGTTGCACTCTGGTTTTTTGCCTAAATGAGATGCTTTTTTTCATATCATAAGTAATAAAAAGAAAATACATTTACCATAATGCAGGCTCAATTATCATATCCTTCCTTGGTTATCTTAGCATTGGCCAAAGCCGTTGAGGGTAACAAAGAGCTACAGCTTTGGTTACAAGAAAATGGCTATCCTGAACTTTTTATGACAGCCCAAGCCATTCGCTTGCAAGATCCGGCCAGAAAATGGCTGCTGACCAACGGCTACCAACACCTGATGGCCATGATTGCGGCTGC
>JBEDCS010000112.1:0-3984 GCA_041176605.1 Bacteroidota bacterium | reverse complement strand
CCAGTGATTTCGTAATCACCTTTCTCATTGGAAACAGCACCCTTTCCTTGCCCTTCAACTAATACCGATGCGTTGTAGAGCGGTTTGCCCGAAGCATCGGTAATGTTTCCTTTTACACCTGTTTGAGCTAGGGCCAAACTGGTAAATCCAAGAAACAGTAAAAAGGCAAATAAACTTGTAGTAGTTTTCATTTGCATAGTTCTCGTTTTTGCGTTTATAACAGATTAATCAGTCAAATATATTTTATTTTTTCTTAATGTCAAGTTGACACACTGAAAAAGTTTTCACCATTTCAACTCAATTTGAGAAGTATTTTGTTCAATATTTAGATGAGCAGAATGATTGATTCTCAAGACTTGGTTTTTTTCTTCAAAAGTAAATTTTACTTTTTTGCCATCTACCTTCACGCTCTTGGGAGCTTTGTTGGTATGTACCTGTAATTCAAAATGAAAAAACTTATTAGGTAGTTGAGCTCCAAATTCAGCCTTGAATTCAAGTGTACAAAGCGCTGCAGATTTTACTGACTTGCAAAGTAATTTCTTAGAAAGACCTTTGTTTTCAGCATCAAACGTAGAGCCATCGTCTTCAAACCAAACAAATTCTGAAGTCAAAGAACCTTGTTGGGCATCGATGTAATAATGTAGCACCACTGCGCTATCTTGATAAGCTTCCGTACTCTGAACAACGGGGGTCATGGGTACAAAAGAACCTGAACGTACGAATACCGGAATATGCTGCAATGTTTTAGGGGTCATTACAACATGGTAATCAGCTTGGCTAACATGCGGCATCTTCTCATTGGCAACCAATTGCCCAGAATGAAAATCAAACCAACTGGCTGTTTGCGGAAGCAAAGTGGTGATCATACGCTGATTTTTGTATGCTGCCGAATTTAAAGAATCGGTAATGGCATGCACTAAAAATGCGGGGCCCCACATGTAAGAATCTATTGATTCAAAAGACCATTTGGCTTCAGGAAATTCCATGAAAATAGGGCGTAAAAGTGGCGTGCCCTTGGTAGAATTTTCATAAGCCAAGCTGTAATTGTATGGAAGTAATTGATAACGCAACTCAATGGCAGCCTTTGCTAAAGCTTTGGTTTGCGCGTCTTTGAAAATGGCTTCGCTAGGAACATCTTGTTGCGCATGTGGTCTGAAAACTGGCTGAAAAACGCCATATTGCAACCACCGCACATAAAGTTCAGGGTCATTGTTGGCACCTGCGAAACCGCCGAGATCAGAGTGCATGTAGGCCATGCCCTGAAGACCCATTTGCATCGAAATTTCCATTTGTGGCTTCAGGCCTCCCCAAGTTCTATTGACGTCTCCTGACCACGGCACCATTCCAAAGCGTTGCGAACCTGAATAACCTGCTCGCATCAAAATAAAAGGACGCTCGGTTGGGTAGTCTTGTCGGTATCCTTCGTAAAGCAAACGCGCCCAATCATGGCCGTAAATATTATGCACTTCATCGGCCCATTTGTCGCCGTGCTTCAGTTTGGTTGGATGGACTTCAGGTTCACCGAGGTCACCCCAAATGCCGGCAGCACCATAATTGTGCAATTTTTTATAAATCTGCCAAAACCAAACGCGTGCCTCAGGCTTATATAAGTCAATCAGGCCGGTATTGCCAAAATAAAAATCATAACGAAACGAGTTTCCTAGAGAATCCGTTCCTAAAATCTTTTTTTGATCGGCATCTTGCCAGTTCTTTGAGGTGGTCAAAACAAAAGGCTCCGTGATGAGCACCGTTTTGACGTTTTGCTTTCTAAAATCGGCAATCATTTGCTCGCCATTCGGAAATGAATCTCGGAAGAACTCAAAATTACCAAGGGTACCTTGAATGTCTTTGCCAAACCAATAGAGGTCAAAAACAATAGCGTCAATAGGAATTTGTTGTTTTCTGAACTCGTTCACCACCGCTCTCGCTTCTTGCTCAGAATGATAGCCAAAACGACTCGAAAAATTACCGAGTGTCCAACGCGCCGGCAAGGGCTGCTTCCCTGTTAAATTAGTGAGTTGCTCGGTCAATTGTTTCCAGTCATCGGCCACAACAACTTGGTAACGCATCGGGCCGCCAATGACTTCATAAGTGAGTTTATTCTCTTTTTTTGCATCTAAATCGAGGTAGCCAATTTGTGGATTATCAAAATGAATCGCATAACACTGATCGGAAATCACAATAGGCATCGTGAAATTCATGAGTTCTGAATGGGTCTCGTAGCCATAATGCGCACGATTGTACAATTGCAAACGGTAACCCCTGCGGTTCATGCCAAGTACCCTAGCTCCTGCACCCATGAGCTGCTCTTGCGCGGCAAGATTGAGTTGAATTTGAGGTGTCTCTTTGAGTTGATAACCCATGGCCTCTGAAGTAACTTGCTTGCCCTGGTACCAATAACTAATTTGAAATGGCTCCATTTGAATGCGCGCTGAGATGGCTGCTTTGTTCAATGGTAACTGATAGGCAACAATTTTACCGTTTTCTTCGATTTCATCATATAATTTATCCGAAAGACTCGGTTTCATAATCACGGCATGAGAGGGTTCGATATTTACAACGTTCCCTAGCGGAATAAAAGTGGTTTCGATGATATTTCTTGAATAAAATTGGATCACATATGTCCCATCAGAAACCTTTACCTCACAACCATTGGCATTAGAATTGAACGAGATAAATTGGCGGTTTGGGTTTTGAGCATGTAACTGTAATCCGAATAAAGAAATACAGAATAGCAGAAAGTACTTTGCCATTGTTAGTTGTTTTTGAGCTGAATGATGTAAGCGGTTTTGGCCGGAATTTTTCCTGTTTTTTGTTCCAAATCAAAGGTTTGATTTGTCAGGACATCGGTGCCGAAGTTGAATCCTTGTATGCCCTCGGTAAATCGGTCCCAAACCAATTCTTCTTCTTTTTCTGAATTATTCAGCATTACCATAATGACTTCAGGGTTTTTACTAGCAGATTTTTCCGGATTCAAATACCTAAAATAAACGTACACATTGTTTTGAGGTACATATTGCAGCAAAGCGCCTTCATGAATGACTTTTTGATCTTTTCTCCAATTGAGTAAATTTTTGGTGAATTGGTAATATGCTTCTTGATCTGGGGTTCTTTCTTCAGCGGTGCTCCCTTTGAAAAAATCCCTGCGGATATCTGCATCACCAACCGCTTTACTCCCACGCATGCCAATTTCAGAGCCATAGTAGATCTGTGGAATTCCTCTTGTAGTTGCGATCAGAGTCAGCGCCAACTTGTAATCAGCCAAAGAGGTATAAGTTTCATTGAAGCGTTGGGTATCATGATTTTCCATAAACACCAACAAATTTTTAGGATTGGCATAAAGGTAGTCTTGGCTAAAGTTTTCATAAAAACGCACCATTCCTTGATCCCAACCTTGTTCTTTTTCCTTGAAAGCCTGCATCATGGCATCGTGTAAAGTAAAATCCATGACCGATGGCATGTTGCTATTGAAGTGTTGCAATGCGCCAATTGGGCTGTCTTTTTGCCAAAATGCCATTTGTGCTTGGTCATGCATCCAAACCTCGCCAACAATATTCAAATTCGGATATTCATCCATTATTGCTTTTGTCCAAATTGCAATGGCCTCTTTGTCATTATACGAGTAAGTATCTACGCGCAAGCCATCTAAATCTGCCCATTCGATCCACCATATAGTATTTTGAATGAGGTAAGTCAGTAACAAAGGATTATTTTGGTTCATGTCTGGCATAGTGGTGTCAAACCAGCCATCAGCAGAAGCTTTCTGATCACTTTTTGCTGCGTAAGGATCAAATTGAGTGGTGGTGCGGTAACTTGAACGCGTAAACTGGTCAAACTGATGAATCCAGGTTGAAGTAGGTAAGTCTTGGATCATCCAGTGCTTGCTTGACCAATGGTTAGGAACCTCATCTTTGATCACCTTGAGACCCAGTTGATGAGATTGCTGAACCAAATCTTTAAATATTTCGTTGCTTCCGTATCGGG
>JBEDCS010000111.1:0-28031 GCA_041176605.1 Bacteroidota bacterium | reverse complement strand
TCTATATCCATATTTCTTCCAAGGTTGAAAAACAAGATGCACCAGCAGGTAAAGAAAATTGGTTTGTGATGGTCAATGCGCCCATCAATGTGGGCCAAGATTGGGATCATGAAATACAATTATTGCGCACGCGCATTCTTAAGAAGTTATCTCAATCATTGGGGACAGATATCGAGCCTCTCATTGAAGTTGAGCAAATCAATGAGCCACGATTAATAGAAAAAAACTACAATGGAAAACAAGGTTCTATTTATGGCAATGCTTCCAACAACGCCTTTTCAGCCTTCCTCAGACATCCCAACTTCTCCAAGCAACTCAAGGGTTTATATTTTGCAGGTGTAACCGTCCATCCAGGCGGCGGCATTCCTTTAGCCATCAATAGCGCCAAGATCGCAGCGCGCTGCATCCAGGAAGATTACCCTAATCTTCGAAAATAAGAACAAAGGTCTTTACTTGATCGAGTTTAGCTTCGGTCATCAATGATGCTCTTTGGGTATGAGTTGTGATTCAAAACCCCCAAAAAGAAAAGAGCAACACTGTCCGTAAAATCATGGAATAAAAGTAGGGATAAATTATTGTCCTTTGATATTCATTTATTTCTTTAAACATGCATATAGAAAGTATTAAAAATAATACCTTTGTGTTGTAATTCTATTTTGTAAAATGAAAATGTCGAAATACAAAGCAATTATTGAACGAAGTAAAGATGCTTATTGGGCGTATATTCCAGACCTTGCAGGTGTAACAGGTGTGGGTGAAACAGTTCATGAAGCAAAGCAATCCATGCTGGAGGGCTTGAATTTACAAATAGAATTAGGTAATCATTCTTTGTGTGAATTTACTATCGACTATCATTTTGACGTGATCAGTCTTTTAAATTATTTCAAGGGGATTCTTACGAATGCGGCCTTTGAAAGACTTACAGGAATCAATCAAATGCAAATGAGTCATTATGCAAATGGCTTAAAAATTCCGAGAAAAGCGCAAAGGCAAAAAATTGAAAAGGCATTACATGAACTTGCCGATGAATTACGCAGTATTCATTTATAGTTGTTCATCAACTCAATGAGTAGAATTGAGTTTCTAACCTCTGATACTATTTCTTCAACAACATTGGAGCTTTTTAATTGTGGCTTTCCAATTCTCACACTGGCCTCAAATGGAACCGGCAAAAGCGCTCCTTTGGGTAAGATTTTCCCCGTACCATTAATAAATACTGGGATGTAATGGATATTTGGGAAACGCTGTAGCAAGACGCCAATTCCTTTTCTGAAATCCTGTAGTTTTTCAGGTTCACCGCGGGTGCCTTCTGGAAAAAGTATCAGCGAATGGCCATTGGCTAATTTATTTTCAAGGAGTGTTAGGGCCTTTGATGAATCAATCTGCAACGCGGCTTCGGGGTCAATTTTAACATCCTCTTTTCGTTGAATCAGCACGGTATTGACAAAAAGATTGGAGAGCCAGACCAACCATTTTTTTCTGCCAAAATATTGAGCAGTTGCAACAGGGTGTGTTTTGGTTAATTGATGAAAGGGTAGGCTCGACATCAAAGCCATCGTATCTAAATGGCTATTATGATTGGCGACAATGATAAATTGCTCTTGAATCTTGAGGTTTTGCTGGCCGTAGATTTTGATACCCAAAAACCTTAATGGCAGGGGAAGTAAAATTTTATAAATGATGGCAAGGAGTATCGATTTCAAAATCAGTAGTACAATAGATACACGAAGTAAAAGAAAAATGGCGCGCTGATTGCCAAAGAATCGATGCGGTCAAGGATACCGCCGTGCCCTTTAATGAATGTTCCAGTATCTTTAAGACCGAAATCTCGTTTGATGGCCGAAACAATGATGTCTCCTACAAAACCTGCGCAAGCAATGAGCAGGCCACAAAGTAGGGCAATGAGTGGTGAAAACGGTGTCAAAAAACGCAAGAAATAGGCTGCGGCTATGGTGCTGAGCAAGCCGCCTATGAAGCCTTCCCATGTTTTGTTGGGGCTCACTTTTTCAATGATCTTGTGTCGGCCAGTTAATTTACCCCAAGTAAATTGAAAAACGTCATTCATTTCTGTTAGAAATACCACATAGAGCAGTAGGCCACGCCCTCCGACCTCGAAACCTTTGATGTCAGGTAAAGCGAGTAAATAAGCCAAATGACTGATTGAAAAAACGGTGAGCATCAGATGTGTAGGAATCACGCTCATAGAGCGCGCGATATCTTGAGTTTGGCCTTTAATTACTAGAATAAATGGGATCAGTGTGAACATGAATACAGGAATGAATATCATGAAGGCATCGTGCCAGCCGATATAAGCCAGATAATATTGAACAGGGATGGCCAGGTAAGCCCAAAATAAAACACTGCGGTCTTCGGTTCGGGAATTTTTACTAATACTAGATAATTCTCGAAGTGCAACAAAAGATAAGAATGCAAAGGCTGCAAAGGAGATGAGCGGATGCACCAGCGCTGCAGAAACAAAAATTGTAGCCATAACCCACCAAGACTTTGTACGCAGCATCATCTCTGAAACTTGAGCGCTAGGTTGTATCGTATTCCAAATCCAGAACAAAATGGTAGCAAATACCAAGACGCCCAAAATGACAACAACCATTTGAAGAACCGGACTCATATTTTTTTAATTATGGGTAAACAACGTTTAATGGTGCTGATGACTAAAAGCAAGCTCGCGACCATCAATATTTCATACAAATAGTTGTGAATAGGTAGCCCAAAAAACAATAGCAAACTGAGTGTGCCAATCAATAAGGCGCGGTCGCTTTTACCCATTGGACCGTCATAACGGCGCTCTTGAATGAGGGCTAAACCCAAGATGCCGGTGGTTTCATTGAGTATGCTTAGAAAAATAAATAGAAGAACTGCTTCGAGCTCGATATTGAAAAATAAGTACAGTGGGAAAAAGATAGCCACATCCGATACAATGTCTCCGAGCTCGTTGAGTACAGCGCCGAGTTTGCTTTCCAGGTGGTAGGTCCTGGCCATCATTCCGTCTAACGCATTGAGCATCATTCGAATGAATAAACCAATAGGTAAAATTAAATACATCCCCGAAGCATGATGGTACAAATACATACCTGCACTTAAGCCAAACGAGAGTAATATTCCTAATAAGGTCAATAAATTGGGCGTCAAACCAATTTTATGCAAACCCACCATGAGCGGCTTCAGTAAAGCTTGAAAATAGGGCTTGATTTGATAGACGGAAATCATGGTTTGTGTTTGATAAATGGTTCAGCAACGGGCGCTATGGCATCGAGTGTGCTTCCGAAGTTACCAAATTTGAAAAAATGTAAAACGGCTTCCCCAAAAACTTCTGGGTGCGTGTACATATGGTCATGGTTCAACGGAACATATTTGAAATCGAGGTAGTTTTGCTTGAAGCAAGATGGGTCCCAGCAATAGGGTCCGAGCGCAGCTGCCGTAGCACGATGTTTTCTAACGATTGCCGTGGCATACGTTTCGAGTAAAAGGCCTTTTTGAATATTGGCATCTCGTATTTCGGTGTAAGGCGTTTGATGCAAATCATGCATGATGGGTCCAAAAACCAAATAGTTAGGTAGCTTGAGATCTGTGATTAAAATATACGGCGCTCTTTCTTGTAAGGTACTCCGGTCATATACGATGCTTTTGATATTAGAATCAGTGTGTTCTTGGAGCCACATATTGATGCTCCAGGAGCCAACGATATAGGCAAAAACATGTACTTTTTCATATTGCGCGAGGTCGTGTTGCCTGTAAAATCGATCGAGATTGGCTACTGTTTTTTCTAGCGATTTGCGTGAAATATAGTTTGGAATATACACATCATATCCCTTGTCAGAAAAGAACTTTTTTAATTTTTTAAGGCTGTGATATTTGGAGCCAAAACCTGTCAAAATGAGGATGGCTTCTCTTTGACGAACTTGTTTTTTCTTCTTTCCAAATAAAGTCTGAGGCACTGCATTGGGTTCGGCATACAGATAGGCATCAAGGTTTCCATAAACAACTTCAATTTGATCCGTTATAAAGTCAGTTAGATGGTGTGCATATAAATCTTCAATCAATTCATTGGGAGTGCTGATCAAAAATGCCAAACCAGGATTTACTTTTGAGGTGCGCAAACTGCGTTTCACGGCATCTGTACAATTATTGATAAAAAGACTCCATGGTTTTTCAATATTCCAATGATCACTGAGCTGCTCTAATTTGTCAAGATCTGGCTCTTTTGCCTGCAATTTTAAAACTAAACTTGGGGTTTTATTTTGGTGCTTGAGGATTTTAAAGTCATAATTAAAAGCACCCGAGAAACTGATATTTTTCACCTTAAAACCACCGCCGTCGTGCGCTCTGTATTTGGTGTAATAAGTAAGATTGGCCGTGTCTTTTCCGAAGGCCATGCTGATGTGCCCTGCGCCTGATTGGGTTTGTTCACTGGTGTAGACAAATAAATAAAGCAAATAAGGAGTGCTTGGGTTGTCCTTGTCAAAATTTGAAAAATAACGCTTTTGTTCTTCAAAATGAGCGAATGTGAATTGACACGAAGCAATGAAAAGAAATAAGAAGAAACCTCTAAGCATGGGGCAAATTACAAAAGATTTAGAAATTATTTCTTTCGGCTTTTGCCAATATTCCATTGATAACCTAGGGTGAAGATATTATTTGCACCAAAGGATGGGCCTAGGTCCCAATTATTCAGATTAAATGGTGAAATCTCTGCCGAAATATTTATTTGCCCATTGCGCAAGTTAAAATGGGTCTGACCATAAACAAATGCAGGAAAGAGGCGCACCCCGGCACTAAATCCAATTCCTTCCCCTTGATAACCAACTCCTACTTTGGCAGTAGCAATAGACGGTAGCGCCAGGCCTACTTGGTATTCCAGAAATGTTTGAGGTGCGAGGAATTTCTGCTGCCCAACTAAAAAAGAGATGCCCGGAAAATAGCTGTCGTAAAAAATTCTAGCCAAACCAGCATTGACTTCAAGATAACTTCGCGTTTGAGTATTTTGAGCAACAAAGAAATTTTGAGTACTCAACAAAAGTAGAGAAGTTAAAAGTAGATTTTTCATGGTGTTTATTTTTTACCAAAATTGAGGAAGTTCTCAAAAATCATGAAACGGAATACAACAAATAAGACGCTATGACTTGCGAAATACGCAAGTATGGATAATTGTTAGTGGGAAACTAGCGGAAAATAAAAAAAGCCCAGTGAGAACTGGGCTTTGAGTAGCGAGACCGAGAGTTGAACTCGGGACCTTAGGGTTATGAATCCTACGCTCTAACCAACTGAGCTATCTCGCCATATGCGGGTGCAAATATAAACAGAATTTTAATTTTCTGTATCATATCGACACGGTTATTGCAATTTTTTCAGTTCCGCTTGAATCAGTTTAGCTAATTCTTGGAGTCTGTTTGAAGAGAAGTCAAAGGGTACGCCAGCGGTTTTATAAATTTCTGGTAAGGACTCCGTATAACCAAGAGCCAGCGCGTTTTTGTAGGCTTCAATGGCTGCAGGGTAATCTTCTAGACTATTTTTCCAAACACCTAGTGCACCAAGTTGGGCAATGCCATATTCGATGTAATAAAAGGGTACTTCAAATAAATGTAGTTGCTTTTGCCATGCAGTAGCTACTTGATCTTCGTAGCCGCTCCAATCGGTGAGGCCGGTGCCAAACTCTTGTGCTAAAAATAGCCACTGTTGGGTTCTTTGTGCTTCAGTGTGGCCTGGATTTTCATAAATCCAGTGCTGAAAAGCGTCAATTTGTGCAATCCATGGCAAGACCTTTAAAGTGCCTTCTAGTTGCTCGCGCATGGCGCGTTTGTGCTCGGCTTCATTGGGATAAAATTCAGACCATTGTGGCATACTGAGTAATTCCATGGACATCGAGGCCAATTCTGCCACTTCTGATGGTAAATTTTTGAAAGCAGTCAGTGTTAAATCTCTACTTAGAAAAGAATGTATGGCATGCCCACCTTCATGTACCATTGTTTCGAGATCTCTTTGAGCGCCAACAGCATTCATAAAAATAAATGGCACCCCAATTTCATACAAGGGGTAATTGTATCCTCCGGGCGCTTTGCCTGTTTTTGAATCTAAATCGAGATGACCAAGCTCATTCATCGTTTGAAGACATTGACCAAAGTAGGGGTCAATACGCTCAAACATTTGGGTGGTGCCGCTTAACATTTGTTGCCCGTTTTCAAAAGGTTTCAAAGCTGTTTTACCTTCAGGGTCTACCTCGAGATCCCAGGGCTTAAACTTGGTTTTGCCTAATAAATCGAGTCTGGCTTGCTGAATTTGTTTGACTAACGGAACAATATGGGTTTTGATGGCCTGGTGAAAGGCAAAGCAATCTTCTTTGGTGTAATCAAAGCGCCCCATTTCCACAAATTTGTAATCGCGGTAATTTTCATAGCCAGCATTGAGGGCCAATTGCTGTCTTTTTTCAATGAGTGAGCTGTAAAGCGCATTAAGTTTTTCGCTGTCTTGTCGGCGTCTGTCGGCGATTTTCTCAAAGATTGTTTTTCTGAGCGCTTCGTCTTGCTCCTTGAGCAATAAGGCAGCTTGTTGCATCGTGAGTTCTTTGCCCTCATGCGCTATGGTTTGAGCTGCACTAATGGCGCCATATTGTTGTGCTTCTTCATTAAGTGCCGCTTCAATACTGATGTTCTCTTCTCTAAAAAGATCAAGGGCACTTCGGACCGATCTAAAATAAATTTGATGAGCAGTATCTTGACGCTCTTGAAGAAAAGGAATCGCAACCAATTTTTGATTGAGTTGATCTTCTAATGGAGCTAATTCTGGCTGAATTTTAGTTACGAAGTCATTATAGGCAGCGCGCAATTGTTCATCTTGTGTATTGATGCTCATGCGGATGTAGCGCCATGCTAAATCTTCTTCGAGAATGGCATCTAATTCGGAGCGATCCGTTAACCATTTGTCAAAGGCTTGCACCGAAGTGATATGACGCTGCAGTAAGTCTTGAAAAAATGGTTCAATAACCGTAAAATCAGTAATGGCCAAGTTTTCAGGAAGAAATTGGCGCGCTCTTTTTTCGATTTTCATTTTATTTACCTCTGGAAGAACCTGTTTTAACCGCTGTAGGTTTTTTAGGTGCTGCTGGTTTGGCTGCTTTTGGGCTTGCGCTTGCTGCCGGTGCCTTCTTTTTAGGAGCATCGGTTTTGGGAGCTTTCATTTCCTTGGCATCAGCACTCGCTTCTTCAGCTTTAGCTGCTTCAAATGACCCTGCTTTTAATAGCAAGTTATACCATTGGAAAAGTTTGCGCACATCAGAAGGGTAAACGCGATCTTGATCCCAGTTAGGTAAGAATTGCGCCATAGCCGCTTCTAGTTCTTTCATGTCAGCTTTGTGTGAAGGCCCTTCACTCGGATACAACTCTAACATTTTTGCAAAGATGTCAGTCAATTTTACGTCTTCTTCATAGGTAAAAACACTGATGTCATCGAGTGTAGAAATTCTTTCTGTGGCATAAGCTGGGAAACGTTTTTTGTCAATCATTGATTCGACAATAACACTGTTTTTTCCTTGAGCGATGACTTTGAAGAGACCTGGTCTTCCTGAAATTGCAATGATTCCGTTGAGTTGCATAGTTGATTTTCTGATTTAAAAGTTTTCAAAAATAGAAAAATAACCTTGACAAGTATGCTATTGACAAAAAAGAACTTTTTGGACGGCGAGGCTTTTTTCAGTGTTGCAGATACTTATAAAATAAGTTCCGTTGCTCAATTTTGGAGAGCTCAAAGCAGCAAAAGCATCATTGAATGTAGGGCTACTCCAAACTTTTTGACCTAAAACATCAACTATTTCTATATGCCTTACTTCACTATTTGGATTGGGGAAATATACTTTGACTTGATCTGAAATAGGATTGGGATATACAAATAAGCCTTGAGCAGCACTACTTGGGATGACATTTGGTTCAGGAAAACGAATGCGCCAGAGCACGCCGTTGTTTTCTATGACATAAATAGAAGAACCGATCTGCTCGGCATCAACAGGTAAATAAAAGCCCGTGACAACATCAGACGAGTGCAGAAAGTAATCTTGTAATAAGCTGTCATATTGTATTTGCAACATAACTAATTCTCTGGAGTTGTCTACGAATGGGCAAGGTGAACCCCATGGTGAAATTGGGCTAAAACCACTGCTGTCGCCTCCGGGCATAAAACTCAATACGAATGCTTTGCCACTGTAAATAGAGCCAAGCGCTTTGTCTTTGTCGATGACGAGGCCAAGCGGAGAGCGATGCGGTGTAAAAGATTTGATGGGCACACCCGTTTCACTGGCCCGTTGAATGTTACCCGTCAATTCGTCTTTGTAATAGTCTGCTGCGTTTCCATAATTTGCCAGAGGCTCAGTAAATTGTAGGCCACTTGGCATAAGAGGAAAGGTAGGGTCTGCATTGAAATGCCCGGCTAAAAATGCGCTATTTTGTGGGTTGATAAGAGGGTCTTGTGTCGCATCGTACTGTGGATTAAGCAAAGGGTTTTGGTTTCCGCCAATGCGCCACGGAAAGCCGTAGTGCTTGCCTTGTTGTATCCAATTAAGTTCTTCGGGGTCATCGCGTTCGCCGGCATTGTCGATGGCAAAAAGGTGATTTTGGGCATTCCAGGCCATGTCGTAAGCGTTTCTGGTGCCTTCGGCAAATACGTAGCCCGAATTTTCCAAAAACACCGAATCATTCAATAGATAGAGATTTGCGGCATCGATAGGAATTCTAAAAATTTTACTGGTAAGTGCCTGCTCACGCAAGCCAGGGTGGGCGCCATTATTTGTTTCAATTTCACCAAAAGAGGTCCGAGAACCACTCGAAAGGAACAAATATTGTTTTGTGGGGTCGATGTTCAAGGCTGTAAAACCGTGGTCGCCATTGGGGCTTCCGGTAGGATACGCCTCAGTAGTAAGAACTGTGGACCAAATTCTAGAACCCGTTGGTTGTAAAACCCCTTTCATGATCAGACCGAAGCCTATAGTGTTGTACCAGATATTTCCGCAGAGAAACATGGTGCTATCTAAAAAACAAAGTCCCTGCAGACTAAATATGCCATGATCAAGGCTGCTGAAACGCAAAGTATCTGAATGTGTGGCTTCAAATACTTCATAGATATTGCCATTGGAACAGGCATAAAAAAGATTTTTGGAGATAGGGTCTTGGGCCAATTTAGAAGCCCATTGCTGTGGTGATAATATTGAATCTATTTGAATGTCTGGCTTTAGTGCCGTAACGCGCTGTGCAAATAATGGTTGATTTTGCAAGCAGAGTAGGAAAAGAATTAGAAGCAATTGACGGAGGACATTCATCGGAGAAAATTACAAATTATTCGTCAAAATCAAGTCATTAACACCCCCACAAACGACGGGTAAAAATGTTTTTTAACACTACTAATCAACTTATTAACAATAAATCCCTATAATCTATGTACCTTTGCACCTAATTTTAAAAAGAATACATGACATTTGAAGAACTGGGATTGAGGCGAGAGGTGCTGAAGTCGTTGACAGAATTGGGTTTTGAAGCACCGACCCCCATCCAGGAACAAGCAATTCCCTACCTATTAGGAGAAGATTGCGATTTTGTCGGTCTGGCGCAGACCGGTACAGGAAAAACGGCCGCATTCGGTTTGCCGTTAATTAATAACATTGATAACGCAGCACGCCTGCCACAAGGGGTCATTATTTGCCCTACCCGCGAGCTCTGCCTTCAGATTACCAAAGACTTAAACGTTTTTGCAAAGTATCTCGACGGCAATATCACAGCAGTGTACGGCGGAACCGATATCCGTACGCAAATTTCCAACGTTAAGAAAGGAACATCCATCGTTGTGGCAACACCAGGTCGTTTGGTCGACCTCATCAACCGCAAAGTGGTGCAGTTGGGGCAAATTAAATACGTCATTCTCGATGAGGCCGATGAAATGCTCAATATGGGCTTCAAAGAAGACATCGACATGATCCTAGATCAAACACCCATAGACAAAAATGTTTGGTTGTTTTCTGCCACAATGCCCAATGAAGTTGCGCGCATCGCACGCACTTACATGACAGACCCTCTAGAAGTCTCTATTGGTCACAAAAATCAGAGTAACGAAAATATCGAGCACATTTATTACACTGTCAAAGAGCGTGATCGCTATGACGCTGTCAAACGATTGATCGATTTCAACCCGACTATCTACGGTCTGATTTTTTGTAGAACTAAAAATGAAACCGCAACAGTTGCCATGAAATTGGCACGTGACGGCTACAACGCAGAACCCTTACACGGTGACCTCACTCAGGCCATGCGCGATCGCGTCATGGAGCGTTTTCGTTCAAAAGAACTTCAAATCTTGGTAGCTACAGACGTTGCTGCCCGAGGTCTTGATATCAACAACATCACACACGTCATCAACTATAATTTACCAGATGACATCGAAAATTACACCCACCGTAGTGGTCGTACAGCTCGTGCCGGAAAAACTGGTCAGTCACTTGTATTGGTGAATACCCGCGAGTTTGTCAAAATCAAAGCGATTGAACGACAAATGCGCATGACCTTTACACAGGGTCAGATTCCGAATCCTGCAGAAATCTGTGAAATTCAGCTCAAAAAACTCATTGACAACACAATTGCCACTGAAGTAAAAGAAGCGGATATCGCACCTTTCATGGATCAAATCTTAGATTCTTTCAAGGATTTAACCAAAGAAGAAGTCATCAAAAGATTTGTTTCAGCTGAGTTCAATCGATTCATTGAATACTACGAGCGTGCAGGAGACTTAAATGCTTCGGCAAGCAAAGAAGACCGCGAGCGTCCAGAGCGCAAAAACGATCGTCAGAGCCGTGCCCGCGAAGAAGGCAAAACACGCTTCTTTGTCAATCTAGGTCGACGCGACGGACTCAACCCTGGCGCAATGGTGCGCATCATTTGTGATGCTACTGGCCTCAATTCAAAGGCATTGGGTCGCATCGATATCATGACTTCATTCTCATTTATTGAAGCCGATGACGAACACACACAAAAAATCCTCAAACTCGTTGACGGCACCGAATTCGAAGGTCATAAAGTTTCTATCGAAGTCACTGCACCAGGACAAGGTGGAGGCGGCCGCGATGACCGCGGCGGTGACCGCAAATTTTCTAAAGGCCCAGGTTCAAAAAGAGGCCCAGGTTCTTTCGGAGGAAGCAGAAAGCCAGGTTTTGAGAAAAAAGGTGGTTTTGACAAAAAACGCTCCGGCGGCGCTGATCGCGGATCAGATCGCGGTTTTGGTGCAAAAAGAAGTAAATATTAAAAATAGCATACAAGCTCCTTATGGAAATTAGAAATATCGCCATTATAGCACACGTCGACCACGGTAAAACTACGCTAGTCGATAAAATGATTGAAGCCGGACAAGTTGTCAATGAACGCGACCGCATGACCGGAGAATTGATCATGGATAACAATGACCTTGAACGCGAAAGAGGAATTACCATTGTTTCTAAAAACGTATCAGTAACCTACAAAGGCACTAAAATCAACATTATTGACACCCCGGGTCACGCCGACTTCGGAGGTGAGGTAGAGCGTGTCTTGAACATGGCCGATGGTGTTTGTTTACTTGTCGATGCATTTGAAGGTCCAATGCCCCAGACGCGTTTCGTTTTGGGTAAAGCACTTTCCATGGGCATCAAACCACTTTTAGTGATCAATAAGGTCGACAAAGAGAACTGTACCCCTGAAGAAGTCCACGAAAAGGTTTTTGACCTCATGTTTGAACTCGATGCCAATGAAGAGCAGCTCGATTTTCCAACCATCTACGGTTCGGCAAAAAATGGCTGGATGTCTACAGATTGGAAACAACCTACAGACAGCATCAGTCCGTTATTAGATCAAATTCTAGATTTCTTCCCACCGCGAAAAATTGAAGAGGGCAATACCCAAATGCTCATTACCTCACTTGACTTTTCGTCTTATGTAGGTCGTATTGCCATTGGGCGTTTGTCAAGAGGAGTCTTGAAAGAAAATCAACCGATTATTCTTTCTAAATCCGATGGTCGTCAAGAAAAACACCGCATTAAAGAGGTTTTTGTATTTGATGGTATTGAACGTGCCAAAGTAACTGAAGTACAAGCCGGAGACCTCTGCGCCGTTACTGGTATCGAAGGTTTTGAAATCGGCGATTCTATTTGTGATGCCGATAATCCAGAGCCACTTCCAACAATTAAAATGGATGAGCCTACTATGAGTATGCTTTTCTCTATCAACGATTCTCCATTTTTTGGTAAAGAAGGAAAATTTGTGACTTCGCGTCATATTTCTGACCGCCTTACCAAAGAGCTTGAAAAAAACTTAGCCTTACGTGTCAATGACACTGACAAAGCAGACAAATGGATGGTATTTGGACGTGGTGTACTTCACTTATCGGTTCTCATCGAAACCATGCGTCGCGAAGGTTATGAATTACAAGTAGGACAGCCACAGGTCATCATCAAAGAAGTTGATGGCGTTAAATGTGAGCCAGTTGAAGAACTCACCATTGACCTTCCGGAAGAACACAGTGGAACAGCAGTTGAAGCCGTTACGCGTCGCCGTGGGGAAATGACAAACATGGTACCGAAAGGCGACCGCATGATTGTCACTTTCCAAATCCCTTCGCGTGGAATCATTGGTCTTAGAAACTATCTACTCACCCAAACCGCTGGTGAGGCCATCATGAATCACCGTTTCCTAGAATACCAACCTTATAAAGGTGAGATTCCAGGTCGTCAGAATGGTTCTTTGATTTCTTTAGAACAAGGCACATCCATTCCTTTCTCTTTGAATAACCTCCAAGAACGCGGTAAATTCTTTATTGCACCAAACGAGGATATTTATGAAGGTCAGGTAATCGGTGAAAACTCAAGAGCTGGTGACCTCTGTGTCAACGTAACCAAAACCAAGAAGTTGACAAACATGCGTGCGTCTGGTTCAGACGACAAAGTGCGATTGGCTCCACCAAAAGTATTCAGTTTGGAAGAGTGTCTAGAGTACATTCAATCAGACGAATACGTTGAGGTAACACCTAAAAATTTGCGCATCCGTAAAATCTTATTGAAAGAAACAGATCGCAAACGTTCAGGTAAAGTGTAATATTTTTGCCATTTTTACGTTCGAAAAACGATGAAAAAGGCATTATTCCTTATTTGTATATTGAGTTCGCTTTTGGGCTGGTCCCAGAAGCGAACTTTTTTTTCTCGCTCCGAAATCGGATTCACGGTCGGGCAGACCTACTATCTCGGAGATCTCAATCCTTATCAACAATTCAAACAGGCCAGTTTGGCTGGAGGCCTCATTTACCGTTATAATTTCAATACAAGACTCAATTTCAGGGCCAATTATCTCTACGGAAAGGTTGCTGCCGCTGATTCAAGTTCACCTTATCCGATACTTGTAAACAGAAATCTGAGTTTTGAATCGCGTATTCACGAAGTAGCGGCGGGTCTTGAATTTCATTTTATGCCTTTTCAGTTCGGGAGCAGTCGATATCCGGCAACGGCCTACTTTTTGGCGCAAGTTGGCGTTTTTCACATGAACCCCACCACAATGTATAATGGCGAGCAAATAGCCTTGCAAACCATCGCTACAGAAGGTCAAGGAACCACCATAGGCACCAGGAAACCTTACGCTTTGTATCAGCCTTGTATTCCTCTCGGAATGGGGATCAAAGTAAGTCTTGGCAAAATGGCTACACTTAATCTTGACATGGCTATTCGCAAAACCTTCACCGATTATCTTGACGATGTTGGCGCCGATTTATATGTAGACCCACAAGTTTTGGAAGAGGAAGTTTCTGAACTTTCTGCCGCATTGTCTAACAGAAGTCTCGATGGCAATCCGTTTGGAAAAAGAGGCACAAACAGCACCAAAGATTGGTATGTTTATACAGGTGCTACGCTCACTTTTCGCTTAGGAAAGGGCGGCGGTTGTTTTTATTAAATAAAGCATATACTATGAAATTTAGCAGCATCATTTTTATTGGCCTACTTCTTTTATCTTCCTGTCAATCTGAGGTTTGTAAATGCGCCGATCAATGGTATGAAATGACCCAAGCTTTAAAGAAAGCAGACGCGGAGCACAAACCCATGGATGAAATTTTGAAGAAATATGACAACTCCATAAAAAAGTGCCGTGACCTCGACGCAAAAATGTCTGCCCAAGAAAAAGAGGAAATGATTTCAGAATTGCGTACTTGTTCTTCTTATCAAAAGTTAAAGGGTAGTCAAGAATAAAAATCAGCTACCAAGACGTAGCGTTGCCTTGAAAACTTCTTGATAGTTTGCCCAATGTTGGTAACCAGAAATGGTTTCATTGTGCCATAGAAAACTGAAGGTGCCACCAAAATGCTGCACTTGTTCATGTAATTTTTTAATTGCTAGAATAGCATTTTCAGGGCTCAATTTGAGGTACTCAAGTAGGGTCCCATCCATATACATAAAAGGATGAATATGTAAAGTGGTGGTTTCATTTTTTGTGAGATCAAACCACCTAAAACTACGGGCTGTACCTGCTCTAAATCCGGTTGTTTCGGCATAGCCCATCGTGTAGTCGTGGGTAATGCCATTTTGCACCAACATTTGGTAGGTGCGAGGTAGCTGCATCAACAAAAAATGTTGCCGATTGCTATTTGGTTTGTAGCCAATAATTTTTTCTAGACGTGCTGCTTCTATTTGCAATTGCTGGGCACTATTTTGCGTTTGCGAGCTTCCGTGTAGCCCGATTTCAGCAACCTTTGCAAGCTGCTTGATCTTTTGTTGTTGCGCTTCGTTGAGATGCGAAATATTTTTGTCAAGTTTACTGTAATTGCCCAAGAGCCAAAATACTTTGGTCTCGGAAAAATGATTGGCAATTTCTTCAATCCAGTCAAAAGTATCGTATGGATCAGGCATCTGACCTTTGCGCACTTTGAGTCGGTCTGCTCTTCTGGTGTTTCTTCTGTAGATCAGGTCTTTGAAATGCGCTAGTGTATTTCGTAACGAATTTTTGTGCGCATAAGCAAACGTATTGTCGATGTCAAAAGTGGGCTGAAATGTGTATCGCGGCGTACGCGGATTTAATGCAACAGACCAACTCTTTTCTAAATAATGAATCAAATCAAGACTCCAAATATCACACATTGGTTGATTGAGCCAGTTGTTTTTGGCTAATACTGATGCTTTTGCTTCAAAACGATGAAAATGATCGGTATGAATACTATCGTATTCTTCCATTCTGCTTAACACATAAAAAATAGAGGCTAGCGGATCCGTATGATCATCAAAACTCAAGCAATCAGCTTGAAAAAATGGGTCCCTTTTGAGTTTTCCTTTAAAATGGGTTTCTTCAAAAAGTAGGCTCGCGGGTAGGAGTTGTAGACAATTGTCAAATTCACGGGTAGAGTAGTTTAATTTATTACCCTTGGCAGACATAAAATGAATGCCATCGTTGGTGATTTCATAACTTATTTTTCGTTCCGAAAAGACGAAGTCTAAGGTATAGAGCAGACGCTCGGTGATATATTCGACGTAGATCAGCACTACAGATCTGATATTATTTTTTCGCAAATAAAATGAGCAGCTCTCCCGTTGCCAAACAGTTGCGGGTAGCTACAGTTGTACCCATTAGCAAAGTGCTCATAAGCAGCAAGAATTTTATCATGATTTGCTCCGGTCAAAAGTGCGGCTCCTGCTTCAACAATTTCAATCCATTCGGTTTGTTCGCGCAAGATAATGCATGGTTTTTTAAAGAAATAGGCTTCTTTTTGTAAACCACCACTATCTGTAATGAGTAGCTGGGCATTTTTTTCTAATGCGATGATATCTAAAAAACCTGCGGGTTCTATAAGTTGTAGTTTATCTTCAAGTTCAATTTTTTGAAGTAAAACTTCAGGCAGCAATTGCTGCATTTTATTTTTTGTTCTGGGATGAATAGGTAATACGATAGGCTTACCTGAACGCGCTATGATTTCAAGTAAGGCTTCAAATATTTGCCCGAGTGCCTGAGGGTCATCTGTATTGCTGTCGCGATGGATGGTGCATAATATGAATGAACCAGCTTCTAAACCAAGCTTTTGTAGGATTTCAGATTTTTGATCACTGATTGCTGAGAAATGAAGGCTGTTGTCATACATGACATCTCCGCAGTGATAAATATTTGGCGCATCAATAGAAGCTTTTTTGTCGTTTGCTAAATGAAAACCCTCGTTTTGCAAGTTGTCTAGCCCTGCTTGAGTGGGTACAAAAAGCAAAGTGCTCATGTGGTCACAACTGATTCTGTTAAGTTCTTCGGGCATGGCCTTGTTGAAACTTCTGAGTCCCGCCTCGATGTGCACCACCGGAATGTGGATTTTTGCTGCGGCTAAGGCGCCTGCTATTGTTGAGTTTGTATCGCCATAAACCACAACAGCATCGGGTTGTTCGGATTGAAGGAGCACTTCTATACCCTCTAACATAGCCGCTGTCATTTTTGCATGGCTCCCGCTTCCAACAGCAAGATTGTAGTTTGGTTTAGGAATTCCTAATTCGTCAAAGAAAACAGCTGACATATTTTCGTCGTAGTGCTGCCCCGTATGCACCAATATTTCTTCCAATTGAGAGGAAAAATGCGTTTGGATCGTTCTACTCAGTGCCGCAGCCTTAATGATTTGAGGACGCGCACCGATTATGGTAAGGATTCTTTTTTTTGACATGTTAGAGGAGGCCTTCATCGGCGAAGCTAAAATAGCCATTATCTGTGAAAATAAGGTGATCAAGGAGCTTCATATCAATTAGGCTTGCAAAATTCTTAATGTCTTTAGTCAGGCTTTTATCTTGTTCACTTGGTTGCAGGGTTCCACTCGGATGATTATGACAAAGTATAATGCCACAGGCGGCACAGCGCAAAGCATATTGAAAAATTCTTTTGGCATCGGCAATAGTGCTGTGTCTGCCGCCAATACTTAATTGGTTGATTTCTATTATTTCGTTGGAAAAACTCAAATACAAGACAAAGAACTGCTCGTGGTCTAGGTCGCTGAGTTTGGGCTGCAAGAGGTCATAGACATCTTTGGATTTTTTGATCTGATTGCGCTTTTTTACTTCAGCCGCTTGATATCGTCGGCTGAGCTCAAAAACGCCTACAATTTTTTGGGCCGTAGGCAAATCAAGGCCATATATTTCGAGTAAATCCCAGGTGCTGCTTTTGGCTAATATTCTCCAATCTTTTTGGTGCCAACGCCATGTCCTTTCCAGAATGGCTTCGTTTTTTGACTTTTCAAATGCTGAGCCACAAACCAATTGAAGCAATGCGGGGTCACTTAATTGGTCAATTTGAATCGCTTGTTTCATCTACAATAAACGTGAACCACCGAGACCTATTCTCAAAGTGAATAACTTTTTTCTCTACTGACTTTTTTTATCTTTGTGTCATGTCAAAAAAGTCCAAGAACATACAAAACGTGGTGTACAGTACCAATCCTAATTTTGCATACGAATACGAGCAAGATCAAGACCAGACAACACTTCCGCCTCAACAGCAAAAGCTCTATGTAAGTCTTGATAGAAAGCAGCGTGCTGGTAAAGAAGTGACATTAATTGAAGGTTTTGTAGGTGCCGAAGAGGACCTCAAAGAACTCGGGAAAATACTGAAAAGCAAATGTGGTGTTGGTGGAAGCGTCAAGGACAACGACATCCTGATTCAAGGAAATTTCAAACAAAAAATATTTGACCTTTTAGTGAAGGAAGGTTATTCTCAAACCAAACAAAAGGGCTAATTACTTTGCTTCATTGAGCTGCGGTGCAGGCTCAATATGAATCAAGACTTCTGTTATATATGGGAAGGTCTCCATCAGATGATCTTTTAAATCATGAGAAATACCATGGCCCTCTGTTACGGAAAGATTCCCGTCTATTTCAAGATGTAAATCGACTACATAGGTCATGCCATTTTTTCTGGCCCAGCATTTTTCAATGTCAATCACGCCATTTACTTCCTTTGACGCTGTTCTGATTTCATGGATGAGCTCATGATGTGTGTGTTCATCCATGATTTCTCCTAAAGCTGGTCTAAAGATGCGGTAAGCATTATAAACGATAAAAAAGGCAGCAATAAGTGCAGCCCAATCATCTGCTTTTTCAAATCCTTTGCCAAATAAAAAAGTACTGGTAATTCCTAAAAAGGCAATCAAGGAGGAGATGGCATCAGAACGGTGGTGCCAGGCATCTGCTTTTAAACTACTCGAGTTGGTTAAAACGCCTTTGCGGTAAACATAGCGATAACTCAATTCTTTAATAATGATGATAGCTCCTAGAATGTAAAGCGTAAAAAAGGCAGGTTGTTCTTGTGGTTCGTTTAGATTACGGATGCTTTCAACAGCTATGATGGTTGCTGAAATTAGTAAAAATCCAACCACAGCAAAGGTGATGAGTGGTTCGGCTTTACCGTGTCCATAGGGGTGATCATCATCTGCAGGTTTGTGCGCATAATGAAGCCCAAAAAGCACTAAAAAACTTGAAAAGATATCTGCGCAAGATTCGATGGCATCTGCAATGAGCGCATCAGAATGACCGATGATGCCGCCCAAACCTTTAATAATGGCAAGTAAAAAATTGGTAATCAAGCTCAGTATAGCAGCGCGCTTTGCCTGAGACAATAGTCTTTTCATAAGTCAAATATAAAAAAAGCGGCTCAGTGAGCCGCTTTTTCGGTTCCAATGGGGTGGGCCACTGAAACCATAACCTAACTATAAACTACTACATCGAGCTATTTACAAATACGATGCCAAACTTCAAAAGGGGTGGTAATTGTGTAAATAATAGTTTAGAAACCCTTAGTTTTTAATGAATTTCGTGCGTAATCCTTGGGCCTCAATGATGTAAAGACCAGGTTTTAAAGCCAAAATATCAATGGCTTCACCCGGAAATATTTGTTTTTCAATAAGGATTTGCCCGCTTAAATCAATAATCTTAACATTTTGAGCGTTTGCTAATTCAATATAAAGTGTTGAATGCGCCGGATTCGGGGATACGCGAAGTTTGTTGTTTAATTCTTCAATGCCGTCAATCCACATATTTGTGTGCGAAGTGGTGTTGGTGATAATTGGTGCATTCCAGTCAAAATAAATGTAAGCCGTATTTTCGATGGTCGACATCACAGGGTTATTGGCATTTTCTGTGATGCGGTAAGTCAAATGGCCATGGCTTTCGGGCTCATTGGAAGTGGAGTCTGGAAGCCAAATTTGAGGAAATTCAAATCTGAAGATGCCATTGCCTAAATTGATGACTTGCATGTTATGTGATGATTCAATCAGTGTGAAGCTGTTCCAATCTAAATGAGCATCAAGCGTATCGATGATGTAAATATTTTGTGCAGGTGCCGTCCCGGTGTTCTGAAAACGAATCGTGTAAGAAAGCGCATCATCGATAAATGCATCGAGATACCCTAAAGGATATGCATCATTGTTGTAATCGGTGCTCGCATTTTTATCATTTGGGTCATAGCTATTACCTAAGATTTGCAGTAAGGAACCGTTGTTATTATAGGTGCCACAATCAGGCATGGCTCCGGTTGGCGTAATTACAGAGGTGAAATAATGTTGTGCACCATTTATGAGGCCTCCCGGAATATTGAACATGATGACATCATAATTCGAAAAGTTGGAGGCATTATTTGTAAGATTCCAAGTAATTGTATTTGCCCCAATGATATAGTTGCTATTTTGGATGGAAGACAATATTGGAGTAACACCTGCAGGAAAACTAAGGCTCAAGGAATAGGTGCCGATGGCACTAGGGCCATAACTACCCCAATTTAACTTGATATAGGCAGTGCTATTTTGATAATAGCCAATCCAAGGGGTAACAGTTGTCCAAACATCGGAACATGTTGTGGCTCCTCCGCAATTTATTGCAAGGAAGCCGATATTTGTTGTTCCGTTGGGGCTGCCAGCCAAGGAGATGGCTCCAATTGTTGAGTTGTAACCGTTGTAAATTAACCAAGATTGACTAATTGTTGCGATTAAATTGGAGTTAGTGCTGTATTGTCCACAATAACTGAAATAACCACTTGAATCGGTATAAACGGTAACAGAACTTGCGCTGGCTGAATTGTTATACAACATGACAGGAACTCCATTCAATGGCGTTTCATTGGCATCAAATACGCCGTTAGAATTGGCGTCACAGAATACATACCCTGAATAACATAGAGTGGGCGTCACGATTCCGTTACAACTTAAAGGGAAATTGATGGTAGTGATGGGCAATCCGCTGTTACAAGGTGTGCCTGTAATATAATTGACGTTGCTACCACTGTTATTTAAAATAATATATCCATTTTGAGTGAGCCAATTGGAGCTCATAGTGAGTACTGCGCTGTCGTTAACGATGCCAGGGTAGGTGATGTAATACAATCCGTTGGCATTGGTATAAGATACCGTGCCGTTGATGTAAATTGGCGCATTGGATATCGGTGTTTCACCCGCATCCAAAACACCGTTATCATTGGCGTCACAATAGACTTGTCCGGTGGCGCAAAGCAACGTAGATTGCGCACCGCAATTCAAGGTGATGACACTTGTAGTGACCCCTCCAGATACGTTCACAATTGGGCTAGGGATGATATTTCCGATGACATAATTATTGGCAGCAAGCCAAGTAGGATCAATAGATAAGGTGTAGTTCCCTAGCCAAATGTTGTTTACAGTGATGAGGTTGCTTTGAAGTGTGTCGTAATAAGTTGTGCTTCCGTTAGACAATGTGATGGGTACAGGGGTATTGATTTGAGAGTCAATCGTTCCGTCGTTGTTACAATCAACCTGTAGCATGCAATAAAAAAATGCCGAACAAGAACCTACAGTTAATGAAACGGAGTCGATGGCATATGTTTGATTAGCCGGATTATAAACAGTAGTAGCAACCATATAAGTTCCTGGTGTTGCGTAAGTATGGGTCAAGGGCGGATTCATCGAAATGTTGGTACCACTCGTTGAAGTGCCTCCACCCGATGTAGATGAACTTGCATCGCCCCAATTGACCACTGTTTGGAATTGAAAGCCATTGAAATTGTTACCCGTGATTACATAGGGAATGGTTGCGTTGCCAGCAGTACTCGTACTTTGGGTGAGTGCAGAAAATGAAATATTTGCCGTCAAGGAGCAAATAGTCGTGTTTAAAGTTGTTGGGGTTGTCAGGCCATTGATGGCAAAACCAGATACTTGGGCCCCTAGCTTGGAGGTGGTGAACAAAAGCAAAAGTGTTGATAAGATGTATAAATGCTTCATGATAAGGAATTTAATGACATGACGATAAACAGCAGATTGTGGTTGCTTGGCATCTGCCACAGTTTATTAACTTTGTAAGACATGTCTACCATAAATCGCCTGCGCCTTACCCAATTTGGAAATCTTGAACTACTTGCTAAACAGGTTGTTGAAGGTTTTATTACGGGAATGCATAAAAGCCCTTTTCATGGTTTTTCAGTAGAATTTGCAGAACATCGCTTGTACAACACCGGTGAATCTACCAAGAATATCGATTGGAGGTTATTTGGCAGAACAGATAAACTCTTTTCCAAGAAATACGAAGAAGAAACAAACTTGCGCTGTCAGATAGTGATTGATAGCTCAAGCTCGATGTATTTCCCTAAAGATGGTGTCAATAAATTAGAATTCTCTATTTATGCTGCTGCGAGTTTAATCGAATTGTTAAAAAGGCAGCGCGATGCGGTTGGCTTAAGTATTTTCGATGAAACCTTAGCCTTGCATACACCTGCAAAATCCTCCATGACGCATCACCGTTATTTATATAGCGAGTTAGAAAAAAGACTACATATTTATCAACCTACCCACAAGAAGCAAACCAATACAGCCAAAGCGCTGCACGATATCGCCGAATTGGCACATCAACGAAGTATGGTTTTGGTCTTTACAGATTTACTCGATGACCCACAAAATACAGAAGCCTTATTTGATTCCTTATTGCATTTGAAACACAACAAACATGAAGTCATTTTATTTCACGTTTTCAATGAAGCCCTCGAACAAAATTTTGAGCTCGAGGACCGCCCTTATCAATTGGTAGATATGGAAACTGGTGAAACACTCAATTTAAGGCCTTCAGAAATCAGAGAAAAATACCAACAAGCACTCGGCGCCCACTTTAAAAATATGGAAATGCGCTGCCTAAACAACGGCATAGACCTCGTTAAAGCCCCTATGGAAATGGGTTATAACGATATACTATTGCAGTATTTATTGAAAAGACAAAAGCTTTATTGAGCAGTCAAATCACTTTTTAATGCGATTGCAACCCTTGGGTTCATGATCTTGAAAAACAAGGGAGGAAGAAATGTAAGCAGCATCATGCCTGGATAACCTGTTGGCATAGTTGGGGCCCCGTCTTTACTGTCAAGATATTGGTAATGTAGGTCTGGTTTGTAGTGGTGTTCACTGTGTCGACTAAGTTCAAAAAGAATGGCTCTACCCAATAAATGGTTAGAATTCCATGAATGATGACGTTTGACAACCTCATAATTTCCATGGCTATTTTGTTGGCGAAGCAAACCATAATGTTCTATATAGTTCACGGTTTCCAAAAGCAATATACCTATGATTGCGGCCAGAATGAAATTGATCATTTGTGACAAACCCGCACTGAAATAAATTGATCCTAAAAGTGTGATTTGCGCAAAAGTATACTGCACCATTTTATTACTATAGTGCCAAAATTTGCGCTTTAAAATTTGCATCCGGGTGTTTTCAATTTGCCAAGCTTGAAAATAACTTCCAATTTGAGAACGAAACCAAAACGCAATAACCCATTCGTTTTTTCGGGCCGTAGCCGGATCATTTGGCGTAGCTACATTGGTGTGGTGTCCGCGGTTATGATAGGGCAAAAAATGATTTTCTAAGGAGCTGAGTAATAATAATTCACCTAGTAATCTTTCAAAAGCATTATGGCGATGCCCGAGTTCATGGCCTAAATTAATTCCGATAATTCCGCACATGATGCCCATAGAGGTAAGGTGTCCCCAATAGGTTAGTTGATCGTTATGGGCTAGCGGTAGTGAAAGAAATTGATATAGAAAATACCATACAATGGGTACTTGTATATAAAGAAGTGCATTATAAAACCCACTATTTTGTTGAAGTATTTCTTCACTTGCTTCATGCTGATTCCATTTTTTAGGAATAATTAACTCAAGGAAAGGTACCACACCAAAAAATATGAAAGCGGGTAAATAAGAAAGAAGACCTGTGGAAACAAAGGAAATATAAACCGTAAGCGGAACGCTAAAAACCAGTAAATATTTCAATTTTTTCATCTATTCTATCACTAAGCGTTCGACGATAATTTGATCAGAAAATGCTGCCTTGAGCATGTAAATCCCGGGTGCTAGATTTTCTGTTGAAATAATTGTTGAGTTTGATGCAGCTTGGCCTTCATAGACGACTTTTCCCTTTGCATCATAAAGATAGATTTCTTTTATTTCGTTTTCGCTAGATATAGTAAATTGCCCTTGACTAGGATTTGGGAAGAGCTTGAAGGTAGGATCTTTTAATTCAGTAGTAAGGGCCGCTGGATTTGGTCTGATGGCAGCAGCTTCAAAGCAATCACTGTCTATTTTGAACATATCAAAATAATAACCATCAGGGATGCTAGCAGAAGAAACGATAGCACCATCAATCAAAGAAATGCCTAGTAAAACAACATCATTGCCAATCATAGATTCAAAATAATAGATACCGTTGACGGGGTCAATGGTTGCGGCATTCATGATGTAGTTGTCAAGGTTTAAAAGTGTTGGGAGTGGTGTTACAATACCTGTAGCAGCGTCAATTTTACCCAAACATTTGACGCCACTTTCCATGATGAGGCCGTACATGGTTGTATCTGCACAGCTGTAAGCAAAATTGTCAAAACTGTTACCGCCAGATGGAATGGTGATAACTGGGTCAGAGTAGACGGTGCCATTGTATAGGTCGAGCCCGCGAAGTTTTCCTTCGGTAATAAAGTAATAAACCATCAAATGTGGGTTGATAGCTGAACCAGCCATGGTGTAGTTCGAAGTGATTGAGGTCGGTGAAATCAATGTGACGCCCCCGGTAGAGAGCTCACATTTCCCCAAACGCATATCTCCAGAGTAAGTACCTGTAGTTGGGTTATAAATTACTTGAGAATAGAGGCCATACATTATTGAGTCAGCAGCATTGAAACGAAAGTTGTTGAAGTTTCCTGTGGTGCTTGGTAAATTGATAGTTACGTCAGACAGGATGGTTCCGTCTAGCAGTGATAGAGACAACCATGAATCGTCATCTTGGTAATTGTAGCTGAAATTATAAGGATTGAGCCCCACACCTGTCAAGTTAATGGTTGTGCTCAAAACTTGGTTTCCCACTGGTGTTACAACTCCAGTAACCGGGTCCATTGAAACCAAAGAGACACTAGATGGGGTCATTTGCCTATAAAGGCCAAACATGGTTCCGGATTGTGCGATGGATTTAGAAAAGCCCAATAAGATGATTGAACAGGTAAAAATGAGCTTTGGCATTGAAATATATTTCATGTGATCATTGATTTAATTCATTTCTAAATAGCTCTTTACCTAGGCTATTCACTAACTTCCGCAATACAAACAACCGTCGTCGTCATCTTGTTCAGGATGCACCTCAATTTCAGGATTAAGCTGTTTTTTGAGCTCATAAATTTTTTGCTGTGTTTCAATGTCAGAGAATAGGTCTCCGGTGAGTTGCGCTTTAAGTGCAGTAATTTGTTGTTCGATTTGTTCCATGACACTAAGATAAAAATTTCTTTCAAATGGCATTCATGAATAGACTTGCTGAGCATCCCGTTATTATATTGTACCTTTGTAGCTAAATTCAATTATGGCACACAAATCCGGATTTGTCAATATCGTAGGTTCACCAAATGTTGGGAAGTCCACCCTTATGAATCAATTGGTGGGTGAAAAACTTTCGATCGTCAGTTCGAAAGCTCAAACCACGCGTCATAGAATTTTAGGTATTGTCAATGACGAAGATTACCAAATCGTCTTTTCTGATACGCCGGGTGTTGTCAATGCGGCCTATAAACTGCATGAAAACATGATGGAATACGTCAATTCTTCAATCCAAGATGCAGACGTACTCATTTTCATGACAGACACCCAAGAAAACGAAATGAATCACAAAGAAACCCTTCAGCGCATTCAACGCCTAGAGGTTCCTGTTTTTTGTGTCATCAATAAAATTGACAAATCGGACCAAGCGAAGGTGATGGAACGCGTGCAATATTGGCAAGAGAAGCTGCCTAAAGCCAAAGTTTTCGCTATTTCTGCCCTACACCAATTCAACATCGATGCGGTATGGCAAGAAATCCTAGACCTCATTCCCGAGAGCCCACCGTACTACGACAAAGAAGAACTTTCTGATCGCCCCATGCGTTTTTTCATTTCGGAAATTATCCGCGAAAAGATTTTCATTCATTGCCAGAAAGAAATCCCATACAGCACGCAAGTAGAGGTAGAGGAATACAAAGAAGAACCAGGCCTTACAAGAATCAGGGCAAACATCATTGTTGAGCGTGACTCACAACGCGGTATCATTATTGGTCGTGGAGGCGAGATGCTCAAGCGCATTGGTCGTGAAGCGCGCATCGACATGGAAAAATTCTTGGAAACAAAAGTTTTTCTAGAAAATTATGTCAAAGTCGACAAAGATTGGCGTCATTCAGAAGTCAAGCTCAAGAAATACGGATATTAAGTTTATAAAATGAGTAATATAGTTGCCATAGTCGGTCGTCCGAACGTTGGAAAGTCAACGCTGTTTAATCGACTCACAGAGTCTCGTGACGCTATTGTCAAAGAAGTGAGTGGTGTTACCCGTGACCGCCTATACGGAAAAGGTGAATGGAACGGTTATCAGTTTTCTGTCATTGATACCGGCGGCTACGCGAAAACAAAAGAAGATATTTTTGAGGGCGAAATCCGCAAGCAAGTAGAAATCGCAATTGAAGAAGCTACAGTCATCATCTTTATGGTGGATGTCATGACCGGTATCGTTGAAATGGACGAAATCGTAGCGCAATTGCTGCGTAAAAGTAAAAAGCCTGTCATGATTGCCGCAAACAAAGTGGATAACACCGAAAGAGTTGGCTTGTCATCAGAATTCTATGCTTTTGGTTTAGGAGAGGTTTTTGACCTTAGTGCAACCAATGGAAGCGGCACTGGTGAAATTCTCGACGAGTTGGTGAAGTACTTCAATAAAGAAGATGAATCAGTTAGAGAAGAGGATAACTTACCAAGAATTGCTATTGTGGGTCGTCCGAATGTCGGAAAGTCATCGATGGTCAATGCCTTGACAGGTCAAGAACGCAATATCGTTACAGATATTTCTGGAACAACCCGTGATGCCATTCATACGCGCTATAAAGCCTTTGGTTTTGACTTCTTATTGATTGACACCGCAGGTATTCGAAAAAAAGCCAAAGTAACCGAAGATATTGAATACTATTCTGTCTTGCGTTCAGTCAGAACCATTGAAAATGCAGATGTCTGCCTTTTTATGATTGATGCCTCTGAAGGGATTCAAAAGCAAGACCTCAGCATCTACTATATGTCTGAGAAAAATTCCAAAGGTGTTGTTGTGCTTGTCAATAAATGGGATCTCGTTGAGAAGGATCAAAATACAATGGTCAAATTTGAAGAGTTGCTGCGCGAACAATTGGCACCCTTTAACGACGTGCCAATAATCTTTACCTCGGCACTCAATAAGCAGCGAATCCACCGCGCACTTGAAACGGCCATGCGTGTTTATGAGAACAGAACACGTAAAATTCCAACACACGAGCTCAATGAGGTTATGCTTGAAGTGATTGCACAAACACCGCCACCTGCTGTTAAAGGGAAGTATGTGCGCATCAAATTTGTACAGCAATTGCCTACACACGCGCCTTCGTTTGCTTTTTTCTGTAATTTACCACAGTATCTTCCAGATTCATACAAGCGCTTCTTAGAAAATAGATTGCGCGAGCGCTTTGATTTTGAAGGCGTACCAATCAAGATTTTCTTTAGAAAGAAGTAATGAATTAGATTCAAAGTTTAGAACAAATTATCTTCTTCATTATCAAATGATATACAACAAAAAAGGCGGCCAATTTGGCCGCCTTTTTTGCTTGATAAGCACTAGGTAAACTAGCGAATGAGGTTCAAGTGACCAGAAACGATCTTGCGGTAATCGTTTTCTTTCGGCTCAAATTGTAATTTCCAAATATAAATACCTGCAGGAACTTTGTGGCCATCTGGGCCATAGGTTCCATCCCATGCTTGTGTGGCATCAAAGGTTTCCCAAATGAGTTCTCCCCAGCGGTTAAACACAGCTAAATGGAAAGAATGCGGATCAAATCCTGTTGTGAAAATGGCTTGCCAAGTTTGGTTGTGCTCATCTTCATCAGGAGTGAAGGTATTGGGTAGGTAATAAATTGGTTCTGCAATTACTGGAATATTGAGTTGATATTCATCTGAGCAACCTAATGATGTGCTTGCAGTTAAAGTAACCAATAGGTTTTCAGTAACATCTACGTAATTGTGATTAGGATTTTGCTCAGTTGATGTAGTGAGGTCATCGAAATCCCAGAAATAGGAAATGGCACCAACTGAATTATTGACAAACTGCACTGGCATGGTGGTCTCGGTTAAGGAGCCAGGAACACAAGAGAAAGAAGCCTCAGGATAATTCTCCATATATATGTAGTCGTTGTAGGTTGTGGTTTCAATACAACCTAATAGGTTATATTCTAAAGTGATGTCGTGGTAACCGCTGGCATCAAAATTATACGAGAGCGTGTTTCCGGTACCAATTGTAGTTCCATTCCAAAACCAAGTATATTGAGCACCTTGGACAGCACCAATTGTGCTAAGACTTACAAGTAGTGGGTTACATCCTGAAAGCGTATCGGCTACAAAAGTTGGTGGAACCGCCGGAACAATGGTGATGATCATGTCTACGGTGTCGCCACATTGCCCTGCATCTGGGAAGAAGGTATGGGTAAAGATACCGGGTAT
>JBEDCS010000110.1:0-14689 GCA_041176605.1 Bacteroidota bacterium | reverse complement strand
GTATCAATTAATGTTTGGTAATTATGCTTGGCCACAAAATCACGGGGTAATAACTCATAAATAACGAGGTCTTTCTTGGCAGGCGCTACAAAATTTGTATTGGCCCAGTTATAAGGATTGGCTCCAGGTTGCATGATTGTTACAAAACCAGTTGTTAAACCGATTGGGTAAGGGTGTGGATTTGGATAGGTCTGCGCATCGATGCTCGCGTCGTTGTTGGGGTCAAGGATGAGTGGACTCATCGGATCGGCCAGGCGCAACGAACCATCGATAAAATATTGATAACCGTATTTTTGCCCAGGAGTGAGGCCTGAAATTTCGATCCACCAAGAGTTCATGTTGGTGGCTAAATTCATATGATAGTTTGTTGTCGGGAGCCAATTATTGAAGTCACCGATAACGTAAATATGTTCTTTTTGAGGGGCATGAAGTTGCAAGACAACTGTAGTGTCATTGATGTAATTGATGCCATTTTTTAAGCCTGTGTAAGGCGGATTGATCGGTACAACGATCGGGTTCACTGTGAAATAAGTGGAATCTACTACTTGCGTAGTTCCGTTATCAGCAACAAATTCGAGCAAATGTGTGCCCGCTTGGGTGGCTGTTAATGTATAATTGAGTTGGGTGGCGTTGCTTAAAGTTTGTAAGACCACACCATCTTGTTTGAGTGTGAGGGTTGCGGTTTGATTTGCAGCCGCTTCAATTGGAAGTTGTTCGTTGACGTCTAGTGTTGCACCTGCGCTAGGGTTGAAAAAACTAGCGAGTAAGCCAGCATTTACAGGATACATGTCGTAATAAATATCGCTGCCATCTGTATCTCGGCCAACTATTGAACCATTTGCAGTTCTGAAAACAAAGGCAAATTGCAAAACGCTGGTACCTGCCGGAAAACCATAAAACTGATCTATATCTATAGTAATGGTGTGTTTGTTGTTGCCAATATTTGTCATGGCAACCTGAGGGTCTACGGTTCCCCAATTTCCTTGAACAAATTGCCAATTGGTTGGTGAAGTGCTTGTTGAAGTAATCAAGCCTGCATGACAATATATTTGAGACTGCCCAACCAAAGCTGCATTTCCTTGTGTAGCATCGTAAGTGATCGTAACCACATCATTGATGTTTGGAAAAGCCGGGTTGAACTCTAATATTTGCGCCTTACCAATGAAGGTAAAAAGCGATAAAAATGTCAATAAAAGAACTTGATGCTTCATGGAAAAATATTTTATGAAATGGTAGAATTTAAGACAAAAAAGCCCGGGTGTTACCACCCAGGCTTTTAGTGCCTATCAATAATAACTTATTGCTTGATCAATTTACCTGTAGCAACTTTTTCACCAGCAACTACATTGTAGATGTAAGAACCAGCTTGAAGCGCTGTAGTATTCATTTCTACTGTAGTGATTGCTGAAGTAGCAACAGTTTTAGTAGCAACTACTTTACCAGCAAGGTCAAATAAAGTTACAGTAGCTGTAGCTGCATTGTTTGCTTCAAAAGAGAAGTTTACAACGTCAGATGCAGGGTTTGGAGCAACAGTAAGGTCAGTAATTGCATTTTCAGCAACAGAAACACCACAAGCGTCACATGCATCCCATACATAACATACAGTACCTGGCATCAAAACGTAAGTACGGTTGATGTTACCTCCACCATCGTCAACTCCACAAGAGTCAACTGCGATTGTGTTAGCAGCATCTGTACCTTCGTTTGCACCCCAATCACCGTTTACAAATTTGTAAAGTTGAGTTGCACCCAAAGAAGCAACTGGATAAGATACAGTGATAGACCAAATGTTTGCACCTTCGTCAGTCATTGCAGAGTTTGCATCTGCAGGAGACCAGCTTGCAACCGCACCAGCAGCAACAGAACCTCCGAAGTCACCGAAGTTACCACCTACGCGGATACCGTTCGCAGCAACAGGAGTGTTTACAATGTAGTTTGTAACGTCAACTTTGTAAGTAACGTCAAAACTTGTTTGGAAGCTGTAAAAACCAGTTGTACGGTTAAAAATAACCAAGTACGTACCAGCTGGTACAGGAATGTTTGGACCATTTGCAGTACCTAATCCTGATGGGAAATCAGTAGCACCCCAGTTAATAGCCCAATCGTTGTCTTGACGGAATTTAGCTTCACCTGCAACGCAAGTAACGATTCCGGCATAGTTTTCTCCGTCAACTGTAATCATGTCAACATCAGCAGACCAGTCATAAGGTGGAACTGCAGATCCGATGATCCCAACTGAAGGAAATTGCGCGTACGCAGCAGCACTAAGAACAAGCGCTGTTAATAGAGTAAAAATTCTCTTCATAGTTAAAAAATTAAAAGGTTAATAATACTTAGTGTCAATTAGACAATTCAAAAATAAAAAAATTATTTTATTTCGTGTTAAAATATCGAGAAATATAGCGTGTAAGTAAATACAGCGCGAAAGAAAAATTCAAGGATTTAATGCTCAAATTAATTTTTCAATCATTCTAAAACTTCCAATTACCTTGAAAAACAACAAATTTTGAAAGGTCCTTATTCAGGTTCGGTTTTTGATCAAAAAGAGCGAATACCGACGATCCGCTCCCCGACATAGCGGTATAAAAAGCTCCCGATTGTTGTAATTCCTGTTTTAATTGTTCAATTTCAGGGAATTGTGCAAATACAGAATTTTCAAAATCATTTGTCAGTTCAGAAATTCTGTTAGCACTTATGGTGGTTAAAATTGATTCACCATCATTGCTCGGCTTGACTTGCGCATAAGCTGCAGCCGTAGAGACATGAATGCCTGGATTACACAACACCAGCCATTTTTGCAAACCTAGTGGCTTCAAAGGCGCTAGAATCTCTCCCCTACCGGTTGCAAACTGCAAACCACCTCTAATGAAAAAAGCACAATCACTACCTAATTGGGCGGCGAAAGATTCTAATTGTGAGAGTGTGAATCCTAAATTAAAAAGTTGATTGAGGCCTAGAAGTGTATGACTGGCATCAGACGAACCACCGCCAAGCCCTGCTCCTACCGGAATCTGCTTGCGCAAATGAATGTGCACATTCGGAAAAGTGGCATGCTGACGCAATAAAGCAACGGCTTGTTGACATAAATTCAACTTGCCGTCTGGTGGGAAGGTAAGACCCGTCTGTTCAAAAGAATCATGTTGTGCTTCAGTAAGCTCTAAAATATCGCAAAATGGAATTTCGGCCATGATGGTTTCAATTTCGTGATAGCCATCTGGGCGCTTCGATAAGATTCGAAGACCAAGATTCACTTTAGCCGGTGCAAACAAGATCATGTTGTAAAGATAAGCAATTGATGAAAATCCTTATTTTTGCCAATACAAAATAAGAACCATGAGTACAACCTACCTGGATTTCGAAGAACCGCTTAAAGAACTCGAAGAACAAATTGCCCAAACTCGCAGCCTTGCCGATCAAACAGAAGTTGATATGCAAGACAAAATTGCAGAGCTCGAGGCCGTTCTTACCACAAAGACCAAAGAAGTTTTTAGCAACCTGACGCCATGGCAACGCGTCCAACTTTCTCGTCACCCGGACAGACCCTACACGCTTGCCTATATCAATGCTTTGACAGGTGGCCAGTTTCAAGAATTGCACGGTGATCGCAATGTCAAAGATGACAAAGCAATGGTAGGTGGTTTTGGTTTACTCGATGGCCGAACAGTCATGTTCATTGGTCAACAAAAAGGAATCAATACCAAAATGAGACAATATCGCAATTTTGGTATGCCTAACCCCGAGGGTTACCGCAAGGCTTTGCGCCTCATGAAATTGGCAGAAAAATTCAATAAGCCAATCGTTACATTTATCGATACACCAGGTGCTTTTCCTGGTTTAGAAGCTGAAGAACGCGGTCAAGGTGAGGCAATTGCCAGAAATATCTATGAAATGATGCGTTTAAAAGTACCTGTCATTTGCATCATTATTGGTGAAGGTGCTTCCGGAGGTGCACTTGGCATAGGTGTCGGAGACAAAGTTGTCATGCTCGAAAACACTTGGTATTCAGTCATCTCTCCAGAAAGCTGCTCATCGATCTTATGGCGCTCTTGGAATTACAAAGAAATTGCAGCATCAGCACTCAAACTGACCTCAACTGACATGAAGCAAAATGGCCTTGTCGACGATGTCATCAAAGAACCAAGTAACGGTGCGCACCGCGACCAAGAAGCCATGTTTGATATTTTACGTGGTAAAATTAAAGGTTATTTGAAAGAACTAGATGCCAAAAAACCTGAGCAACGTGTTGAAGAGCGCATCGAGAAGTTCTGCAAAATGGGTTACTGGAAATAAACTTACATGAACTCCTTGTTGGCAACTCCGATTGCCTACCTGAAAGGTGTAGGTCCCCAAAAGGCGCTGATTCTTCAGGAGGAGCTCGGTATTTTTACTTTTCAAGATCTTCTTTTTCATTTTCCTTATCGCTACCAAGACCGAACAATCTTTCATCAGATTTCTCTCATTCGGCCCGAAGACAACTATGTTCAGTTAAAAGGTAGATTTACACACATCAGTGAATCTGGAAGCGGACGTCATAAAAAGCTGCATTGTCAGTTTACGGATGGTTCGGCTACAATAGAACTGGTTTGGTTTCAGGGCTTTCAATGGCTCAAAACTGGGCTCAATATCCAAGATCAATACATCGTTTTTGGAAAACCAAAGTTTTTCCAAAATCAATGGACCATCCCACATCCTGAGCTCAATAAAATAACGCCAGAGACAGAACTCAAAGGATTCCAAGCATTTTATCCCAGTACAGAAAAGTGTCAGTCCAAGGGCTTACACAGCCGTGGGCTTTCCAAATTAGTAGGGCAATTATTAGATCAACTCAAAGGAAAAGTACCCGAAAACCTACCCAACTATATTTGTGAGGCTTTGCATTTAATGCCAAAACCCTATGCGCTGCACGAGATTCACCAACCGAGCAATGAAACGCTATTAAAGGCAGCAAGATATCGCCTAAAATGGGAAGAACTCTTTTTTTTACAACTTGAATTATTGCTTAGAAAAGGCAATAGCGCCAAAAAATTAGTGGGTTTCCAATTTAGCGAAGTAGGAAGTGTCTTCAATGAATTCTATCAAGCGCACCTTCCCTTCGAACTTACCGGCGCTCAAAAAAGGGTTTTGAAAGAAATTCGCAAAGATTTGGGCCTCGGACAACACATGAACCGTCTCTTACAAGGCGATGTCGGCAGTGGTAAAACACTGGTTGCCTTACTCTCCTTATTACTCGCAATTGGCAATGGCTTGCAAGGTGCGTTGATGGCACCAACAGAAATATTAGCCAATCAACACTTCATTGGTATCTCTGAACTGCTTGAAAAAATGAATGTTAGGGTAGCGCTACTCACGGGATCCACCAAAAAGAAGGAGCGCACTGAAATTCATGATGCCTTAATGAATGGGGAAATCGATTTACTCATTGGTACACATGCCTTACTCGAAGACACCGTTCAATTCAAATCTTTAGGCTTGGTTGTGATCGATGAGCAACACCGGTTTGGCGTTGCTCAACGCGCAAAAATGTGGAGAAAAAATAAAGTTCCGCCACACGTATTGATCATGACTGCAACACCAATTCCGCGCACTTTAGCCATGACCTTTTATGGAGATCTTGATGTATCTGTAATTGATGAACTGCCACCTGGCAGAAAACCAATTCATACCATTCACCGCAGAGAAAACCACCGAGAAAAACTCTATAGTTTTATCCAAGAGCAACTCGATTTAGGTCGACAAGCTTATGTGGTGTACCCCTTGATTCAAGAATCTGAAAAACTTGATTTTAAAAATCTTGAAGACGGCTTTGCTCAAATCAGCAATTTTTTTGAAGGCACAGACTATCAGATCAGCATGGTCCATGGTAAAATGAAAGCACAAGATAAAGATGCTGCCATGCAAGCCTTCGTGGAGAAACAAACCCACATTATGGTGGCTACTACAGTAATCGAAGTGGGTGTCAACGTACCTAATGCTTCGGTGATGGTGATTGAAAGTGCAGAGCGCTTCGGGCTATCACAATTACATCAGCTCAGAGGACGCGTTGGTCGCGGTGCTGAGAAATCTTATTGTATTTTAATGACTGGCGATGGCATCTCCAAAGAGGCTCAAAAAAGGATGGACACCATGGTGGCCAGCAATGATGGCTTTGTTTTGGCAGAGGTTGATTTACAATTAAGAGGCCCAGGTGATCTAATGGGGACCCAACAAAGTGGGGCGCTGGCTTTGAAAATTGCCGACCTCGCACGCGATGGCCAAATTGTTCAACTCGCTAGAGAAAAAGCCAGAGAAATATTGGAAGAAGATGCTCCATTATTGCTAGAAAAAAACAAAGCACTCAACGAGACCATGCGGGCTGTTTTACAAGGCAAACCCAATTGGGGAAGGATTTCTTAATAATTGAATTTTCTTTCAATTTTTAGCATTGATTCAATTTTGATTACAAAAAAAAGGGCGGCCTTATGGCCGCCCTATTGCTTTTCTTTTAGTAGGATTATGCTTCCTCCATTAATTCTTCGTAAGCTTCTTTCGAACCAACGATTAGGTTTTGGAAGGCACGCACACCCGTTCCAGCAGGAATTAAGTGACCAACAATTACGTTTTCTTTCAAACCTAATAAGTGATCTTCTTTTCCAGAAATTGCAGCTTCGTTGAGTACTTTGGTAGTCTCTTGGAAAGATGCAGCTGAAATGAATGACTGCGTTTGTAGTGATGCTCTTGTGATACCTTGTAATAATGGTGTTGAAGTTGCAGGCATGGCCTCGCGTGCTTCGATCAATTGTTTGTCTTCGCGCTTCAAACGTGAATTTTCATCACGCAAACGGCGTACACTTACAAGTTGTCCTTTGTGTAATTCTGTTGAATCACCAGCATCTGTAATGAACATCATGCCGTAAAGTTCGTCATTGGCTTCCATGATATCGGCCTTGTGAACGCTTTGTCCTTCGAGGAAGCGCGTATCACCAGACTCGATGATTTCAGCCTTGAGCATCATTTGACGTACGATTACTTCGAAGTGCTTGTCGTTAATTTTCACCCCTTGAAGTCGGTAAACTTCTTGGATTTCATTGACGATGTACTCCTGAACTTTTGTAGGTCCTTCGATATTCAAGATATCGTTCGGTGTAATGGCGCCATCAGATAATGGTTGCCCAGCACGAACGTAATCGTTTTGTTGTACGAGGATGTGCTTAGAAAGCGGTACTAAATACTTGCGAACTTCACCAAGTTTTGAAGTGATGATGATTTCGCGGTTACCGCGCTTCACTGAACCATAGGTTGCAGTACCATCAATTTCAGAAACTACAGCTGGATTAGAAGGATTTCTGGCTTCGAATAATTCAGTTACCCTTGGAAGACCTCCGGTGATATCTCCGGTTTTACCCGCAGATCTAGGGATCTTAACAAGGATGTCACCTGCTTCAATTTTGTCGCCTTCAGCAACAGAAATGTGTGCATTGACAGGGATTGAATACTCGCGCAGCACTTCTTTAGTTTTCGCATCAATGATGTGAATAGCTGGTGATTTCTTTTTATCACGAGATTCGATGATCACTTTTTCAGTAAATCCTGTTTGCTCATCGACTTCTTCACGGTATGTAATGTTTTCAATGATGCCATCGAAAACAACTTTACCCGCAACTTCGCCAATGATCAAGGCATTGTATGGATCCCACTTACAGATCACATCACCTTTCTTGATTTTTGAGTTATTATCAATCATGAGGTCAGATCCGTAAGGGATATTGGCAGTCATGACAACAATTCCTGTTTTCTCGTCTGTGATGCGAAGTTCAGCTGAACGACCCACAACAATCACACGCTTGCTACCGTCAGCAGCTTTGCGCTCGATTGTACGCAATTCATCGATTTCTACTTTACCGTTAGCTTTTGCTTTGAGGTCAGAGATATCGGCAATGTTAGATGCAGTACCACCCACGTGGAAGGTACGTAGCGTCAACTGTGTACCAGGCTCACCAATGGATTGCGCAGCTACCACACCAACTGAGTCACCTATTTGTGCCAAGCGGTGGTTAGATAGGTTACGTCCGTAACATTTAGAACATACCCCACGACGCATCTCACAAGTTAATACTGAACGAATTTCTACTTCTTCAATACCAGCTTTTTCGATTTCGCGTGCAACGTCTTCAGAGATGATTTCACCTGCATTGACAATAATTTGATCTGAATCTGGAACATAAACATCATGAACAGATGTGCGTCCGAGGATACGATCGTATAAAGGTTCTACGACTTCGTCGTTTTTCTTTAAGGCAGTAGCTACAATACCACGAAGGGTACCACAGTCATTAGAGTTGATAACGACATCTTGAGCAACGTCAACCAAACGACGCGTGAGGTAACCCGCATCCGCTGTTTTAAGGGCGGTATCGGCAAGACCTTTACGAGCACCGTGCGTTGAAATGAAGTACTCAAGAATCGAAAGACCTTCTTTAAAGTTGGATAAAATCGGGTTTTCAATGATTTCTTGAACGCTTGCTCCTGATTTTTGAGGCTTCGCCATCAAACCACGCATACCTGATAACTGACGAATCTGTTCTTTCGAACCACGTGCACCAGAATCGTACATCATGTAGATTGAATTGAACCCTTGACGGTCAGATTTCAATTGTTCCATGAGTGTATGTGTCAAACGCGAGTTTGTATGCGTCCAGATGTCAATAATTTGGTTGTAACGCTCGTTGTTAGTGATCAGACCCATGTTGTAGTTCATCATGACTTCTTTCACTTCGTTCTCAGCTTTCAAGACGAGTGTTTCTTTTTCTTTCGGGATGATGATGTCATCAAGGTTAAACGAAAGACCACCTTTGAAGGCCATTTCGTAACCAAGTTGCTTGATATCATCAAGGAATTGAGCCGTACGCGAAGTTCCACATACTTTAAGGACTTCACCAATGATATCGCGCAATGCTTTTTTCGTCATTACATCATTGATGAAACCAACTTGTCTTGGAACTTTTTCGTTGAACAATACGCGTCCACAAGTAGTTTCTACCATTTGTAATGATGGCGTGCCATCTTGTCCAAGATCGTAAGTTTTTACTTTAATGTGTGCGTGTAGATCAAGTACTTTTTCATTGTAAGCAATGATGACTTCTTCCGGTGAATAGAAAATACCACCTTCTCCTTTTACAACATCTTTGTCAGTCGTGCGCTTTCCTTTTGTGATATAGTACAGACCCAAAACCATGTCTTGAGAAGGTACCGCGATAGGCGCGCCGTTTGCTGGGTTTAAGATATTGTGCGAAGCCAACATTAACATTTGTGCTTCAAGGATTGCTGCATTTCCTAATGGAAGGTGCACCGCCATTTGGTCACCATCGAAGTCGGCGTTGAAGGCCGTCGTTACCAATGGGTGAAGGCGAATAGCTTTTCCTTCGATGAGTTTCGGTTGGAAAGCTTGAATACCTAAACGGTGAAGTGTTGGTGCACGGTTGAGTAGGACTGGATGACCTTTCAATACGTTTTCAAGGATGTCCCAAACAACTGGCTCTTTGCGGTCAACAATTTTCTTTGCTGACTTCACTGTTTTTACAATGCCACGCTCAATCATTTTGCGAATGATAAATGGCTTGTAGAGTTCAGCTGCCATATCTTTTGGCAAACCACACTCGTGTAATTTTAAATCTGGCCCGACAACAATTACCGAACGTGCTGAGTAATCGACACGTTTACCAAGTAAGTTTTGACGGAAACGACCTTGCTTTCCTTTCAAGGAATCTGAAAGAGATTTTAAAGCGCGGTTTGATTCTGTTTTAACAGCAGAAGACTTGCGAGAGTTATCGAAGAGTGAATCCACTGCTTCTTGTAACATACGCTTTTCGTTGCGTAAAATGACTTCCGGCGCTTTGATTTCGATCAAACGCTTTAGACGGTTGTTACGAATAATCACGCGACGATAAAGGTCATTGAGGTCAGAGGTTGCGAAACGACCACCGTCTAGTGGAACTAACGGACGCAATTCTGGTGGAATCACAGGAACAACTTTGACAATCATCCATTCCGGACGGTTTTCAATTCGTGTCTGAGAATCACGCATGGCTTCAACAACTTGAAGTCTTTTGAGTGCCTCATTCTTACGCTGTACAGAAGTTTCAGTTTCTGCTTGGTAGCGCAAGTCATATGACATTTGATCTAGGTTCAATCCGCCCAATAAATCATAAAGTGCTTCAGCACCCATCTTAGCGATGAATTTATTAGGGTCTGTATCATCAAGATAATGGTTATTAGCCATTTCTGGAAGATCTAAAATATCAAGATACTCCTCTTCAGTAAGGAAATCCATTTTTTTAAGATTCGCCCACTTGTCAAATCCAGTTGCCGTACCCGCTTGAATAACTACATAGCGCTCGTAGTAAATGATTTGATCCAATTTTTTAGTTGGTAAACCAAGAAGGTAACCAATTTTATTTGGAAGTGAACGGAAGTACCAGATGTGCGCTACAGGAACAACCAAAGAGATGTGTCCCATACGCTCACGACGTACTTTCTTTTCTGTTACTTCAACACCACAACGGTCACAAACGATTCCTTTATATCGGATACGCTTGTATTTTCCACAGTGACATTCGTAATCTTTAACTGGTCCAAAAATACGCTCACAGAATAAACCATCGCGCTCCGGTTTGTAGGTGCGGTAGTTGATGGTTTCTGGTTTCAAAACTTCACCACTAGAATTCTCTAGAATGACTTCAGGTGAAGCCAAGGAAATAGTGATTTTATTGAAGCTGCTTTGCTTTTTTGGAGTTTCTTTTTTGAAAGCCATTTTATCTCGACTATTTACGTTAGTATTTTAATTAATCCATTGACACGTTGAGACACAATCCGCGTAACTCGTGTAGTAATACATTGAAAGATTCAGGAATTCCTGGTTCAGGAATGTTATCACCTTTAACAATGGATTCATAAGCTTTGGCACGACCCATGACGTCATCCGATTTAACAGTAAGGATCTCTTGAAGAATATTGGCTGCACCAAAGGCTTCAAGGGCCCAAACTTCCATCTCACCGAAACGCTGACCTCCAAATTGCGCCTTACCACCAAGTGGCTGTTGCGTAATGAGGGAGTATGGTCCGATTGAACGTGCATGCATCTTATCGTCTACCATGTGTGAAAGTTTCAACATGTAGATGATACCAACGGTTGCAGGTTGGTGGAAACGCTCTCCGGTACCACCATCGAATAGATAGGTTTTACCTGAACGCGGCACACCCGCTTTGTCAGTCCAGTCGTTGATTTCTTCTGGTTTAGCACCATCGAAAATCGGGGTAGCGAACTTCACACCAAGTTTTTCACCTGCCCAACCAAGTACAGTTTCGTAAATCTGTCCGAGGTTCATACGTGAAGGTACACCTAGTGGGTTAAGTACGATATCAACTGGAGTTCCGTCCTCAAGGAATGGCATATCTTCTTGACGAACGATATTTGCCACAATACCCTTGTTTCCGTGACGACCCGCCATTTTATCTCCAACCTTTAACTTACGTTTTTTAGCAACATAAACTTTAGCAAGTTTCACGATACCTGCAGGGAGTTCGTCTCCTACAGAAATATGGAACTTCTTACGCTTGTAGTTACCAAGTAAGTCATTAGCCTTGATATTGAAGTTGTGAATAACGCGAGAAATCAATTGGTTGGTGTCAGCTTCGGCTGTCCAATTCAATGGATTTACGATTGCGTAATCAAGAGCGCTTAGTGCTTTGTTAGAGAATTTAGTGCCTTTTTTAATCAACTCTTCTTTGAAGTTGTTGAATACGCCAGCAGATTTTTGCTCCCCTAAAATGACAAGTAGTTTTTCAACTAATTTATCGCGTAGGGCTGCGAAATCGCGTTGGTAGTCGGCATCAAGAGCCTCAAGCATTGGCTTATCTTGAGATTTTGACTTGCGGTCTTTGATCGCTCTAGAGAATAATTTCTTTTCGATAACCACACCGCGAAGTGATGGTCCGGCTTTCAAAGATGCATCTTTGACGTCACCAGCTTTGTCACCAAAGATTGCTCTAAGGAGTTTTTCTTCTGGAGATGGATCTGTCTCTCCTTTCGGAGTGATTTTACCAATTAAGATATCGCCTTCTTTGATTTCAGCACCGATACGGATCAAGCCGTTTTCGTCTAGATCTTTGGTCGCTTCTTCAGAAACGTTAGGGATGTCAGAAGTTAATTCCTCCATACCGCGTTTCGTGTCGCGTACTTCTAATGAATATTCATCAATGTGAATTGATGTAAAGATGTCATCGCGTACTACTTTTTCAGAGATAACAATCGCATCTTCAAAGTTGTAACCTTTCCATGGCATGAATGCCACTTTCAAGTTTTGACCTAGAGCGAGTTCACCAGCTTGTGTCGCATAACCTTCACAAAGAACTTGACCCTTCTCAACGCGGTCGCCTTTACGGACAATTGGTTTGAGATTGATACAAGTACTTTGGTTTGTTTTCATGAATTTAGTGAGTGAGTAACGCGTTACTTCGCTGTCAAAACTTACTAATTTATCTTGGTCATTCCAGTCATAACGAATTACGATTTCATTGGCGTCAACGTATTCTACTGTTCCTGTACCTTCTGAATTGATCAAAACGCGCGAATCGCGGGCAACAAGTTGTTCGATACCTGTACCTACAATTGGCGAACTTGGACGCAATAATGGAACAGCCTGACGTTGCATGTTAGAGCCCATGAGTGCACGGTTGGCATCATCGTGCTCTAGGAAAGGAATTGAAGAGGCCGCAATTGAGGCAATTTGGTTTGCCCCTACGTCCATCAGACTCAATTCTTTTGGTGCAACAACAGGGAAGTCACCTTCGTATCTCGCCTTTACAAGCTCAGACAAGAAATTACCTTTGTCGTCAATTTTTGCGTTTGCTTGCGCAATCGTTTTTGAATCTTCTTCTTCAGCTGCTAAGTAAATTGGATTTTCTTCAAAAACTACACGGCCGTTATCTACACGACGGTATGGTGTTTCAATGAAACCTAATTTGTTGACTTTCGCGAAAACACACAAAGAAGAAATCAAACCAATGTTTGGACCTTCTGGCGTTTCAATGGTACACAAACGACCGTAGTGCGTGTAGTGAACGTCACGAACCTCAAAACCTGCACGCTCACGAGAGAGACCGCCTGGCCCTAGGGCAGACAAACGACGCTTGTGTGTTACTTCAGACAATGGATTGGTTTGATCCATAAACTGAGATAACTGGTTGGTTCCGAAGAATGAGTTGATCACCGAAGATAAAGTCTTGGCGTTGATCAAGTCAATTGGTGTAAATACTTCGTTGTCACGAACGTTCATGCGCTCACGAATTGTGCGTGCCATACGTGCCAAACCTACACCAAATTGAGAATAAAGCTGCTCACCTACAGTTCTAACACGACGGTTAGATAAGTGGTCGATATCATCGATATCGGCTTTAGAGTTGATCAATTCGATGAGATACTTGATGATCATGATGATATCGTGCTTTGTTAATACACGAGATTCTTCGTTGGCATCAAGATTTAATTTTTTATTGAGTCGGTAACGACCTACCTCACCCAAATCATAACGAGCATCTGAGAAGAATAATTTCTCAAAAACTCCTTTTGCAGTTTCGTAATCGGGTGGATCTGCGTTACGTAATTGACGGTAGATGTGTTCAACAGCTTCTTTTTCAGAGTTTGAAGTATCTTTTTGAAGCGTGTTGTAGATGATGGTGTAGTCCGTAGAGTTGCCATCTTCTTTGTGAAGAATAAGTGACTTAGCACCTGAATCCATGATGGCATCGAGGTGCTCCTCGCCAATCATTAATTCGCGGTCAAGAATCACTTCGTTTCTTTCGATAGAAACTACTTCTCCTGTATCCTCATCGACGAAGTCTTCGATCCAGGTTTTCAAAACCCTTGCAGCTAAGCGACGTCCGATTAATTTTTTCAAGTTAGCCTTGCTTACCTTGACTTCATCAGCCAAACCAAAGATATCTAGGATATCGCGGTCTGTTTCGTAGCCAATCGCACGGAAAAGTGTAGTTACAGGTAACTTCTTTTTACGATCGATGTAAGCATACATGATGTTATTGATATCTGTCGCGAATTCAATCCAAGAACCCTTGAAAGGAATGATACGAGCAGAATACAGTTTAGTGCCATTTGCGTGGCGAGACTGACCAAAGAAAACACCCGGTGAGCGGTGTAATTGCGAAACGATTACGCGTTCTGCACCGTTTACCACGAATGATCCTTTCGGAGTCATATAAGGAATTGTACCTAAGTATACATCCTGAACGATGGTTTCGAAATCCTCGTGCTCAGGGTCAGTACAATAGAGCTTCAATTTTGCTTTGAGCGGAACACTGTAAGTGAGACCGCGTTCGATACACTCTTCGATAGTGTAGCGAGGTGGATCAATAAAATAATCCAAAAATTCAAGAACAAATTGGTTGCGGGTATCCGTAATTGGGAAATTTTCAGCAAACACTTTGAAAAGTCCTTCACTTTCTCTGTTCTCCGGAGTTGTTTCCAACTGGAAAAATTCTTGAAAAGACTTTAATTGAATTTCCAGAAAGTCTGGATACTCAAATTGGTTTTTGCTTGAAGCAAAATTAATTCGGGTTGAATTAGTTGTTGTTGCCAAGGCTTTTTTGTTTTAATGTTTTGTACTCTGTTGAAATCAACATGCAAAAAACAGGACAAGGC
>JBEDCS010000109.1:0-5451 GCA_041176605.1 Bacteroidota bacterium | reverse complement strand
GCTTTATTGCTGTACAAGCCAAACCGGGGCCACTCCCCAACACGCTACTCATCGGTCTCCCCGTCAATGACTTCGGCACCCTCAGTGCCATCCACTACTGCTTCAAAAACTACGCACCCGCTAGCGTTTTTAACAGTGCGGGCCTCCCGTTGTTTCCATTCCGGACGCATGTTGGGGAGTAAATTGTAACCAAAAACATCTATTTCCATTCTACACAAAGAAGCTTCTCCACTCTTTGTTGTACCTCTCTAAAACTCATGGAAATGAAACGCCTCACCCTTGCCACACGCCACCACAATGCGCACAAAGCCCAAGAGAACCCGCACGGTTTATTCATTGCTTTGGTCTGCATTATTTGCGCCCTTTTCTTATCGGCGTTTAGTGCCAGTGCAAACGTTCAGCAATTCCAGACCATAGATGCCTACACGCGCGCTTGCCCTGCCGCAGCTGCAAAAGACGTCAATACGCTGGCCAACTACATTTACAAAGCGGCCCGCACAGATCTCGAAAAAGCCCGCGCCATTTACATTTGGCTCACCACCAATATCAGCTATGACGCCAGCGCCTTCAACAGTGGCATGCTCGGCGACCAAGAACCCAGCTCTACCCTGCTTACCAAACGCGCAGTGTGCTCAGGATTTGCAGACCTCTTCACTGCACTTGGCGAGCGCCTCGGCTTGCAAATCAAAACCATCACTGGCTATGCAAAAGGTTACGGCTATACCGAAGGAGAGCACTTTAAAGAATCAGACCACGCATGGAATGCCATTTTCATTGACGGTAAATGGAAAATGTTCGACGCCACTTGGGGCGAAGGCTACGGCAGTACAGGTGCTTATGGCGAACTTGTTTGCACCAAGGCCTTTAACGAAGAATGGTTCAATGTGCCTCCCGAGCAATTTGTTTTCACGCATTTTGCCGAAATTCCAACCGAAAACTTCCTAGACCTCAAATTCACGCTACGCGGCTACGAAAAACTACCGCGCTACTCCCCTAGCGAACTCACCCGCTTTGGTTATAATCCGTATTCTTTAATGCTTAAAGCGCTGCGCTAATAGAGATGAATGCAAGTAAATTCACGGACACCCGTGCGCATATTTTTTGTTGGCGAAAGGAATAATCTTTAAATTTGTTTCATGAATGCATTCAGTACACGTCCTATACCAGTTCTAAAAGGGAAAGTTGCTCAAGACTTCCTGCGTGAGGCTGAAGCTGCACAAAAAAAACAAGGCTCAATAGATATGTCTAAAAAAAGAGCTGCCTATCTTGAAATTTTAAAAACAGCAAAGCTCGGGTAAATATTTACCTATGGGCTTTCTGAAAAATAATTGCTTGCTTTTAGAGGCGAGCAAAACCAACTTATCTATTTCAAAAGACTTTGATTGTGGTGATCCCGAACTCACCAACTTTTTTACAAATCAAAGTATCCACTTTAAGAGTCAGTTATTTGGCAAAACATATTGCTTTGTTCTAAAATCGACACCCTCTGCAATCATTGCTGCATTTACTATTTCAAATGGGAGCATTCATTTACTTTCTCTTCCGAATAATCGGAAAAAGATAATAAATCAGACTGTACCTCGTGAAAAACAGATGCGACAATACCCCGCTGTTCTTATTGGACGCTTAGGTGTTGACATCAATTATCAAGGCAAAAGAATAGGGAACGAAATCCTTGATTTCATTAAACTTTGGTTTGTGGATCCACTAAATAAAACAGGTTGCAGATACTTAATTGTTGAAGGCTTGAACGACGATAAAACAATAGCATTTTATACACGAAATGGCTTCAAACCAATTTTCTCCAATGAGATTCAAGAGGCAGCATATTACAAATTATCATCCGAAAAAACACTCAAAACAAGACTGTTATATTTTGACCTCATTTTACTTGTTGAGAACTAGTAATAAAGCACCACCCTCAATCAAACATCTCCACCGCCAAACGAAAGGTATTGCAATGCGCCTCCACAATAACTTTGATATCTGGAGAATAGCCTCCACCTAGGGCCACTGCTACTGGAATGCCCAATTGCTTCAACGACTCAAATACATACGCATCGCGTTGCTTACAGGCTTCCAGACTCACTTGCAATTTGCCAAATTTATCGGTGTCTAGGATGTCAACCCCTGCCAAATAAAAAGCAAAATCGGGCTGAAACGACGCTATTACCTTCGGCAAGTATTCATGCAGCAAGGCCAAATAGGCTTCACTTGTGGTGCCATTTTCGAGTGCGATATCGAGGTCGGATTTCTCTTTATGAAACGGATAATTACTGCCCCCATGCATGCTAAAAGTGAAGACATCCGGATTGTTTTCCATCAACTTTGCCGTACCATTTCCTTGGTGCACATCTAGGTCAATAATCAGGATTTTACGACACAACTTTTGGGCCAACAAATAATTGGCAGCAATAGCCATGTCATTGAGCAAACAAAAGCCCTCTCCACGCTCTGCAAACGCATGGTGTGTTCCGCCCGCTACATTCAAACCCGCCCCATATTTCAAGGCATGCACGGCAATATCAATGGTCCCTTGTGTAATGATCAACTCTCGTTGAATCAATTGCTCAGACTGCTCAAAACCAATCTTGCGCTGCTCCGAAGGGCTCAACTGCTGATTCAATAATTTATCGAAATACGCTGCATCGTGCGTGGCCAAAACCACCTCCGGCTCACAACTTACAGGCCTAAAAAAATGATGCTCTTGACACGTGCCCTCATGCAACAATTGCTGCGGAATCAGTTCATATTTGAGCATCGGAAACCGATGATTCTCAGGCAAAGGATGTGCGTAGATGGGATCGTAAGCAATTTGAATCATGCTCTTTCAAACACGTGAGCAAATGGAATGTTTTTGGCTAAACTATATAACTCGAGATTCCTCCCTACCGTAACCAAATCTCAAATTTTCAGTACACTACACGCGGATAATTGTCGTTTGGTACAACATGGAAGAAATTCAAGAAAAAAAGAAGAAAAAATATAGGTTTTTACGCATTACTTATTTCACTGCACTTCACCTTCTCTCTGCCTTTGCTTTGTTTTTGATGCTGACTGCTTTGGCGGTTAAATTCAAGTGGACCAACGAAAAAGGTTCAGTGGATATCAACAACCGCTACTTCAGTTCCATGGCAGAAAAGTATGGCACTGACCTTCAGGCCAAAAAAGCCAAGCTCGACCGCGAAGAAAGTTTGCTCTTGCAGAAAGTCGGTTTGCTGGCCAAATACAATCCGGTTGATGCCGCTAAAATCAATAATGCTTATTTTCTGACCAAAGACCTAAGTGTGGCCAAACGCATGTTTGATGCCGCAGCACTTTTGCTCAAAGACAATAAAATGTTTCAAAAAGAGCTCAGAAAAATCAAAGCCAAGAACAACCCGAAGTCTTTGTTTGAATTTTCGAATTATGCGGTTTGGAAAACTTTTTGTGCCGCCGTCAAAAAAGACAAAGCCGCCATTGACTCGGCATCGAGAATTACGGGGGTTGAATCTCGGATGATCGTGATGTGCTTAGTGGGTGAGCAAGTGCGTATGTTCAATGCCAACCGCGAGCGCTTCAAGCAATATGTGTATCCGTTTAGTAATGTCATTTTACCGAAAAACCGAGGCTATGGTGTCACGAGTATATTGGAGCACACTGCCCTGCAGATCGAGCAAAACTTGATCAACCCGAAAAGTCAATTTTATCCTGGTGATTATTTCTACAAGTGCCTCAACACCACCGATGCGGCCCCAGGCTTGGTCATCGATAGTATCAAGGCGCATCAGCACAAAACCATTCAACGCCTGATTATGGGTGGCGATCATTTTTATTCTTATTTGTACACTGCGTTTTTGATCAGGCAATACCAAGCCCATTGGCAACGCGAAGGCCAAGACCTTTCTTTTAGACCAGAAATTGTAGGTACGCTCTTCAATCTGGGCTTTCATAAAAGCAAGCCCAAGAAGAATCCTGAAGTTGGGGGTTCGTCTTTTACGGTGGGCAATAAAGAATATACTTTCGGCGGGCTATGCTATGAGTTTTATTACAGCGGCGAAATGCTCAAAGACTTCCCGATTACTTCCAAACCTTTTGTTCCGGTGGCAGAGCTGGAGCAGAAAAACCAAGCCCATTTGCAAAAAGTTCAGCAAGCCATGCAAGCGCTTGATACAATTGCCGTACCTTCGCAGCCCTAATTAAGCCCATGAAACGCATCAACGCCTACAAAAAATTATTCCAGATTGACAATCAAATTGAATTGGCAGCGCTGAAGCAAACCTACCGAGCCCTCGTGAAGCAGTGGCACCCAGACAAATTTCAAGACGGCGATCCGCTCAAGGAAGAAGCTGCCGAGATGGGGCGCCAAGTCGTAGACGGCTATCATTTTTTAGTGAGTATTGCGCCTGAAACCAAAGCCGCACAGCTCGAAGAATACCAGCAAACCATCAACGAATGCGGCATTGCCGACTTCCGCCACAAAGGTTTGTTACTCGAAATTACCTTTACCAATGGCGCTAGCTACGAGTATTTTGGCGTCAATGCCAATGTCTATAAAAAGCTGATCAACGCCGACAAGCAAGTGCGCTTCGCCAAACGCTTCATCTACGAAAGCTTTTTGTACCGCCAGTCAAAGAAAGCGGCCGTAGAAGTTTAGTACCTGTTTTCATCCTATTTCGGTTTCAAATAATTTTTCAAATCCTGAGTTTGAGAATCAAATCTTTCATTCATGAAATCGAAGCAATTATTCCAAGGGGATGAATTCTTACGTAATTATTTTTTACATTTGTACGTAAGACAAATCGCCATGCATACCAAACTCACGCTCAATATAGAAAAAGGCACCATCGAACAAGCCAAGCTGTATGCCAAACAGCAAAACCTCAGCTTGTCGAAACTCATCGAGGCCTATTTACAATCTTTGACACTAGAAAACACCAAAGATACCGCGGTGAGCCCTGTAGTTGCGGCGCTAACAGGTATTATCCCAAATCATTATGACGAGAAGGATGCTTACCGTCAGTACCAAGATAAAAAGCACGCCTGATGCAAAAAGTATTCTTGGATACCAATATCATTATTGATTTATTGGCGCAGCGCGAACCTTTTTATAAGGACGCTCAGGCACTCTTTACTTTAGCTGATCGGGGACAAATTGAGTTGCAAATATCGGCCTTGAGTTTTGCCAACGCGAGCTATGCCCTCTCAAAATATCACCAGGTTGCTACTGCGAAAAAATACTTACAGCAGTTCAAAGTTTTGGTAAGTATTTTACCCCTTGATGACAAAACTATTGAACTTGCTTTGGCTTCAGAATTTCAGGATATTGAGGATGGGTTTCAATACTTTACTGCCCTAACACATGGTGCAAAGGTCATCATAACGCGCAACAAAAAAGATTTCAAGGCGGCACAACTACCAGTGCTCAATGCCTCAGAATATTTGAGCCGTTGAACATTTTGTCAAGCAATG
>JBEDCS010000108.1:0-5780 GCA_041176605.1 Bacteroidota bacterium | reverse complement strand
GGACTCGAAGAAAATGTAAACCTGAACTGGAAGCTTTATCCAAATCCGGCGTCTGACTATACAACAATAGCAATCAAGGAAGCGTTGATGGGATCTGCTATTGTTCTGTACGATGCCTTTGGGCGAGAAATGTTGAGGAGTGTGGTTCAAGCGCAAGAAACGATCATTGATTTTCAACATGTGCCATGCGGAATCTACCTGCTTAAGGTTGGTTCAGAAACACGCCGTTTAGAGGTAGTGAGGTAATCTCCTACCCCTCAACCCTGAGGATGTAATTGTTCTTTTTGCCCTTTCCGAGTAAGGCATAGCGCCCGTTGATAAGGTCTTTGGAGGTCAAGATGTAGTCTTCAGTAACTTTTTCTTTGTTGACAGAAATGGCATTGGCTTTCAGTTCGCGGCGCGCTTCACCGTTAGAGCTCAGGAAACCTGTTTTTGCTGCCAAGGCCTCTACAATACTTAAACCTTCTGCAAATTCTGCTGTAGAAATTGTAGCTTGTGCTACCCCCTCAAAAACACTAAAAAAGTCTTTTTCAGAGAGCGCTTGTAGATCCTCCGCTGTCGATTTACCAAATAAGATATTACTTGCTGCAATCGCTGTTTGTAGGGCCGCAGCTCCATGTACACGTGTGGTGATGTCTTCTGCAACTGCTTTTTGCAAGGCTCTTAAATGCGGTGCTTCGGCATGTTCTGCCTCAATGACCTCAATTTCTTCTTTTGTTCTGAGCGTAAAGATTCTGATATAGTTAGCGGCATCAGTATCTGAGGCATTGAGCCAAAACTGATAGAATGCATAAGGGCTGGTTTTTTCTGGATCAAGCCATACCGAACCACTTTCTGTTTTTCCAAACTTAGTACCGTCTGCTTTTTTGATAAGGGGTGTGGTCACTGCATAGGCCTCGCCACCTGATTTGCGTCTGATGAGCTCTGTTCCGGTAACAATATTTCCCCATTGGTCCGAACCACCTAATTGCAGAATACAATTGTGATGCTGATTAAGGTAATAGAAGTCATAGCCCTGCACTAATTGATAAGAAAATTCTGTGAAAGACATCCCGGTTTCAAGGCGTTTCTTGACAGAATCTTTGGCCATCATGTAATTGACGCTGATGTGTTTACCGACGTCACGGATGAAATCAAGAAAAGACATCTTTTCAAACCAATCGTAATTATTGACCATTTCAGCCGCATTAGAACCAGAATGAAAATCTAGGAAGGCTTCGAGTTGCTTTTTGACGCAGTCAACGTTGTGTTGAAGGGTGCTCGCATCTAACAGATTGCGTTCTTGGCTTTTTCCGGATGGATCACCCACCATTCCTGTAGCACCACCAACTAAAGCATAAGGTTTATGCCCTGCACGCTGAAAATGAACGAGTGTCATGATCTGCACTAAATGTCCAACATGAAGAGAATCGGCCGTTGGGTCAAAACCAATATAACCTGAAGAAACTTGCTTCAGGAGGGCTTCTTCGGTTCCGGGCATCATGTCGTGGATCATACCACGCCATCTGAGTTCTTCAATAAAGTTTGTAGGCATTTTATTTTGTTAATTCTTTGAAAACTTCTTCTAATGATTTTTGGTCAACCCTTAGGGTAAGTATGAGCCAATTTTCTTTTTGGGCGTATTGTGCGATTGTTTTTCTGAGGTCTTCGAGTGTTAAAGTTTCAATGAGCCAACCGTTTTCAAAAGACTCCACATTACTCACGCCAGGGATTTTGATGAGTTGTGCTTTTGATACTTGCACGTCAAATTCTACATAGACGGTTTGGTGCTCGAGTTCTTGCTTTAAAGTTTTGGCGTTGTCATCGGCAACTATTTGACCTTTAGAAATGATGATGACGCGGTCACAAATGGCTTCAACTTCTTGCATGATATGCGTTGAAAGCAAAACCGTTTTTTCTTTACCAATATTGCGAATGAGTTCTCGGATTTCTACGAGCTGATTGGGATCAAGGCCTGTTGTAGGTTCATCAAGAATGAGGACTTCAGGATCGTGGATGATGGCTTGTGCCAAGCCTACACGCTGACGATATCCTTTAGACAACATGCCAATTTTTTTATGCTGCTCTACTTCAAGACCCACGGCAGTAATCATTTCTGAAACTCGGGCCTTCAGGTTTTTAATTTTATAGATGCGTCCTACGAATTCAAGGTATTCACGGACATACATATCGGTATACAACGGATTATTTTCCGGTAAATATCCGATGAGTTTGCGGGTGTCAAGACCATCGATGTCTACTTTCTTGCCACAAATAAAGACTTCTCCTTCAGAGGCAGGAATAAAACCAGTCATGATTTTCATGGTGGTTGATTTACCGGCACCATTTGGACCTAAAAATGCAACGATTTCACCTTTCTTTACTGAAAAGCTGACATCGCGAACAGCAGCTTGCTCGCCGTAGTATTTAAACAGATTTTTGACTTCAATAGACATCTTTGCGAAGTTACTCAATTTTTCAGAGAAACGTTACGCCACCACCCTTCGGGAGTAGAAAGCGTAGAAGAAGGCAAACATGGTGAGCCCCATTTGGGTTTCAAGCCCGTCTTCAATCAGAAAACTAAAAGCGAAAACCAATCCAAAAAGGAAGCCTTGGAGTTGCCTATAATTCCATTGTTGTTTGAGATAAAAGTAAAAAATGGATAATAGAAGTATGAACCCGATTAAACCTGTATTGAGCCAGGTGGTAAGGTAATAGTTGTGCGGACGCAATCTTCTATCGGGGCGCAGCTCAGAATTTTGCTTTACGTATTGGGCTTGCATTTGGTCTTGAAGATCACCAATACCTACTCCCAAAATGAAATGTGTGGAAATGAGTTGTTGAGCAGTTTTCCAATAGGTTAATCTTTCGAGCAATGAGTGGTCGTTAGGATTTGTAGAATGGTGCAATTGATACCTCAGGCCGTGTAACCTAGCCATAAAACCACCTTTTGTTTCATTGACATCGGCGTAACCCAATTCAATGAAGTTAATATCTTGCGGACTTAACTGTTTAAGCCCATAACTACTCGCGCAACCATTTTTACTCATGAGGTAACGCTCAAGCGTACTCGATAAATACTGACCGCGAAGGTCAAAGCCTTCATAGGGCAAATTTGATTTTTTCGACCATGCAATTTTCAAAGATTTTGGATTGCCCGGACAAGTTTCACGGTATTGAATTGGTTGGGATAAATAGTAAAAAATTAACGCACAAGCAACAAAAAGAAATCCTGTCAAAAGGTAGATCTGCCTGAATTTTTGATTTAAATAAAGCTTCCAAATGAGATGCCCCATTAACACCACCGAAACGGAAAGATAACCCGTTAAAACCTGACTTATATAGGTGTAATACAAAAACCACAGCGCCAAAATGAGATACCATTTAGTTGATTTAGCCCTCTCTAAAGCAAGCGAAAGCGCAAATGCAATAAGAATTCCAAACCGAATATGCGAGCCAAACAAAGACATCTCTCTGATGTCGATAAGCCCTAACTTTTGTGCAAAGAAAAAATAAGCAATACAGTTGACAATTGAAGTGATCACAACTGCAGTTAAAAAAATAGTCAGTAAGCCCTTGACTTTTCTTGGTTGGGGCAAGGACTTGGCACTAACAATTACCGGGACAAGTAATAAAGTTGTGAGTCTTCGCAATTGGTTAAAGCCCTCTGAAAAATTATCTGACCACAATAAACTTAACCAGCAAAGCACATAAAACAGCAAAATGAAATGAAGCAGGCGATTTTCAGACCAACGTCGAAAATATTGCTTGAAGTCAGCGAGTAATAAAAGATTCAGCGAGCCAAGCAACAAACCCATCGACATCAAGAATTTGCTGCAGGCAATGCCCACTACAAAAAGTAGCAAAACAAAATAATGGACTCTGGAGTGGATTTTAGGCCCGAACCAACGTTGCAACATGCAGTACTAACGCTTATTTCTTCAAAATCGTATTGTACTGAGCAGGAGCTTGCAATATTTCTATGCCTTTGATCACCACAGGGTCAGTTTTGAGCATGTGTTTAGCCCTTCCCTCTTGATAGTAATATCTCGAGATGATTTCATCCTCAAGTATTGTGCGGATTTCTTGTTCAAATTTATCGAGGTCTCTTTCTTTGGACGGCGTAACCTTTAGAAGCATTTGCTCATATTCTGAGGAGATATCTTGATAGTAGCCCTCTTTTTCAGCAGTTGTTTTCATCTTTTTTAGCGCTTCTTCCGAGGCAGTGGTGTAATCAAAATTTTCTTGTGCTAAAACATATTTTTTGAAGTCTGTGTAGTCTTGGCTCGAGAGTTGAAACTGAACTGGCGCATCAATTTGAGGATGTTGCTGCGTATATTGAGTAGCAAAATTGAAAATGTGATTTTTAACCAGAAGCATTGCAGATAAGCGGCTCAGATCTGGTAGTTCTACCTTGAGGTCTGGTTCAATTCCACGGCCATCGATGACAGGGCGGCCATTTTGCGTGTAAAAGGTTTTGAGCAAAGAGTCAGCGACTTCTTTAGGCTTCTGACCGTTTTCTTTGTCGTAGTATTCTAAACGTTGGACACAGCGCCCTGAAGGTGTGTAATATTTTGCAATTGTGATTTTGATTTTTGACCCATACTTCAAATCGTAGGTGCGTTGGACAAGCCCTTTACCAAAACTCGTTTCACCCATAACGACCGCTCGGTCTAAATCTTGAAGGCTACCCGCTAATATTTCAGAAGCCGAAGCCGAAGCGCCGTCGATGAGCACAACAAGTGGCATATTTGGTGCAAATGGCTCCTCAAGAGTTTTATAGGTTCGGTTTTCTTCTTGGACGCGACCTTTGGTCGTGACAACCAACTGGTTTTTTGGCACAAAGAAATTGACAATTTTAACGGCTTCGATGAGTAATCCACCGCCATTACCGCGCAGGTCCAAGACCAATTCTTGCATACCTTGTGCTTGTAGTTTTTCTATCGCTGACTTGACGTCGGCTGCTGCGGTTTGCGTAAAGGAATTTAACTTGATGTAACCGACGTTATCGCGCAACATACCAAAATACGGGACGTCTGGCAACTTGATTTCGTCTCGGGTGATATGAAAGCTCTGTTTACCCTCACTAGCGCGTTCTACCACTAAATCAAACGCTGTTCCCTTAGGGCCTTTTAAGGCATCAGAAACCTCTTCAGTAGTTTTCTTTTCCATGCTTTTGCCATCAATGCTAATGATTTTATCACCGGCTTTCAGCCCTGCTTTTTGGGCTGGCTTTCCTTCATAGGGCTCTGAGATATAGCTGAAATCGCCCATTTGACGAATTAATGCCCCAATACCACCATATTGACCAGTTGTCATTAACCGATAATCTTCGATATTGGACTCATGGTAGTAAACCGTGTAGGGGTCAAGCTCTTTGAGCATGGCATCGATACCTGTTTTGGCCAACTGACCATTTTTGGTTTCATCGACAAAATAGAGCTCGAGGTGCTCATAAATTTGGTCCATGATCTCGAGACTTTTGAGCGTTTCAAAAGAGTTAGTTTGCGCTTTACTGAAAGAAATTGACAGTAAAAAGATGGCTAGTAGAAAACTGATATTTTTAAGTTTCATGGGGTCAGTTCTTGTAAGAGTTGTTGAAATGCTTTTAAAAATTTTTGTTCCAAAAATTTGTAGTCAGGACGTTCAGTAGCAACAAAAGTTATGGAGAAAATGAGTTTTTTGTTTTGCTGGGTTAAAAGCTGCTCGAGCTCATGTTTATTGAGTCGCAGTATTTCCCTTAAAAGTCGTTTGATATAATTACGGTCATGGGCATGCTTGAATTTCCTTTTTGGCGCTGA
>JBEDCS010000107.1:0-4984 GCA_041176605.1 Bacteroidota bacterium | reverse complement strand
TGATGTATTCTTCATCACCTAATGGAATGAAGTCATAATAATCACCACCAATGGCGTGTCTGGGAATATAACGCCCAGAGAGGTCCATTTTTTTATTGGAGGGCAATTCTTGTGGAAACAATAATTTTTGCATTTCAGAGGCCAATTCAAGTTCTTTTGAAATGCGCTCTTTGATGAGGTTTTGTTTGGTCAGGCGTCTATTCTCAATGGCCACAGACAAAATATTGGTCAAGGTTTGAGCAAAAGAGAAGTGCTGCGGCTCTAAGAATTCAGTTTTTCCGGGTGTGGCTAAAAGTAAAAAAGCCAAGGCGCGGTCTTGATGAAAGATTGGAATAACAGCCTGGAAATCTTTTAATTGTGGGCTGTTGGAAGATTCTACAAGCGTAATGTCTTTGAAACGCTGAAGTTCTTGTGCCATGTCTGTTGCCGTTATTTTACCTTTGTAGCCACTTTTTGCAGCGAGTTCCCATTCTTCATGCGCCATCAATAAAGCAAAGCGACTAAAGTTGAGTTGCTCTTTCATGATGAAGGTAAAAATGCGGTAGAGTTGATCAATGGCCAGGTTGGCATTTATGGCATTGGTCAGTTCGAGCAATGAATGCAAGCGGTTATCCTTGAGCTCAAGGTGGGACAATGAAGCATTAAATTCTGGGCGCATGGCGAACTATTGCTTACAAAACTACTATACAAATCGACTTTTTTTTCTTTTGCTGCTAATTTTCTTGTTTTTGAATAAGAAATGCGTATCTTTGCAATCCATTTTCCGAAACAGTAATAAAAATGAAAAAAGATATCCATCCATCAGATTACAGACTAGTTGTTTTCAAAGATATGTCTAACGACTACTCTTTTATCTGTCCTTCATGTGCAGATACTAAAGAAACTATTTCTTGGGAAGACGGCAACGAGTACCCACTTGTGAAGTTAGATATCTCTCATAAATCACACCCGTTCTTTACAGGTATCGCACAGTTTGTCGATACTGCTGGTCGTATCGACAAGTTCAAGAACCGTTATGGTCGTCATATGAAATAATTGAGTTCGCTCAATCCACATACTTAAAAGGCTCCGATTTCGGGGCCTTTTTTATTTGTTGCAATTTGAATGGTGAATTATTGAAATTTGGCAGCGGCTCTGCTGAGGCGGTCATTCATGGCGGCTCCTAAACCTTCGTCAGGGAAAGTTTCTACAAAAATGCGTTGTAGGCCTTTCTGATCTGCGAGGTGCAAGACGGCGTACAAATTTTGGGCGGCTTCAACCAAACTACCGCGCTCACTTAAAATCATTTTGGGCGCCGCAATCCTTGGATCATCTTGCAGTAATATTTGTAGCGTTTGCTCCGAATTTTCTTGTGGTTTGATACCGAGGAACAATGGCGTTTGTGTGGCATAATGGTATTTCACCATACCGCTGGTGCGAACGCCGCCGTGTTCGTGAACTTTAGCTTCAGGTGTGTAGCCTAAATGCGCGGCAAGTTGTTCAGGTGTGATACTCCCGTAACGATAAATCTGAACGCGTTCATTAGCCATGCCAATGATTGTAGATTCAAGGCCTTCGGTACAAGCACCACCATCCAAAATGTAAGGGATGCGTCCTTGTAATTGAGCAAATACGTGCGCAGCAGTTGTAGGGCTCAGTTGACCGTATAAATTGGCGCTTGGTGCGGCCAGAGGTCTGCCAAGGGCTGTGAGCAACTGTTGCAGCATAGGGTGCTTCGGAAATCGAATGGCTAAGGTTTCTTGGCCGCCGGTGATGAGCTCGCTGACCAAACTACTTTTAGGAACAATAAACGTGAGCGGCCCCGGACAAAAATGTTTCGCTAAACTTTTAAAAATGTCCGGAAAATCTTGGATGTACGGAAGCGCTTGGTCTAATTGCGCAAAATGGAGTATGAGAGGATTGGCATGCGGCCTTCCTTTTGCACTAAAAATGCCAAGAACCGCATCTTCATTATTGGCATCCGCTGCTAAGCCATAAACGGTTTCGGTCGGAATAGCAACTTGCTGCCCCATTTGAAGCAAAGTAAGTGCGCTGCCGATATCTGTTCCTACTTCCGTTTTCATAAGGCAAAGTTAAGGTCCTTTTTGTTTGTTATTCATTTCATTAGAAAAATTGCTGCAAATCGCTTGAAGAATTCAAATTTGCACGTACCTTTGTGTAGAATAATTCTAAATAAGATGCAAGTCATCCTCGCCGATAGTAATGAACTGATCCGTTTTGGTCTTAGAACCATCTTGGCAGCACAGGCTGGTATTTCTATTGCCGGTGAAGCACGCAACGAAGAAGAATTAATGGCTCAGCTTAAAAATTTTGGTGCCGATGTTGTGCTCATTGACTTCACCTCACATGGCTTCAGCATCGATATCGTGCCTAAAGCGCTCAGTAAATTCAAAGACCTTCGGTTTGTTGCCATTACCGAAGCGCAGCATGCCCCCATTCTTGTAGATGCGCTTAAATCTGGTGTCACTAGTTATGTCAAAAAAGATTGCGAGCTTGCCGAAATCATTGATGCCGTCAAAGAAACAGCGCAAGGCAAGCAATTTTTCTGTGGGCAAATTTTAGAAACCATTCAAAAAGCCAACATTGATATCTCGGAACTCAACACCGAAGAGTTCAATTGTGGCCCCATCACGCTCTCTGAACGTGAAAACGAAATCATCACATTGATCGCCGAGGGCCAGACCAATGAGCAAATTGCCGAGTTATTGTTTCTAAGTAAGCACACTATCAATACGCATCGCAAAAACATCATGGCTAAACTCGGTGTGAAAAACACCGCGGGTATTGTCATGTATGCGGTCAAAACGGGTCTAGTTTCGCCCAATCGCTTTTTGTTTGCACCAAGTATGGCTTAGTTGCTTTGAACGAAGCGGCACTAAAACACCAATGCTATTTTGAGGTTGAAAAGGCGTTGTGTCAGGTAATTTGGCACCGCATAGAATTTGCCCTGCACATCTTGAATCCATTGCTTGGAAAGCACATTATTGACGCCTAAAACATTGAATATTTCTAAGGAAATGAGCGCTTGGTCCAAACCTTTGTTGGCTTTTTGAAGTAGCGGAGCGCTCTGTTGAACTTTGCTTTGCTGCATATTTTTGTTGTGGAGGAGGTCATATGACAAGCCGAGGTCTACTCTGAAATAGGAGCGCATGCGTAGCGTGTCTTTGTAGCGCGTAAAATCGGGTGGCCCATAGGGTAAAGGCGAGCCAAATTGCAGGCCCATTTGAACTTTGAAGGCTTCAAAACCGGGCATTTGATCCTGAACGAGGGCTCCAAAAGTAAACCATTGGTCGGTTGGTCTGGGGATAAATCCTGGCTGAAAAACAACAGAATCTACGACGGTTTGATCCTCGCTGTAACCAAAAATGATGCGTTCACCTGCGGCATTGTAATAATTGGTGTATTGGTCGCCTCTGATATCTTCTTTGGTGGACAAAAGCCCCAACTTGAAAAAGGATTGAATCCCTTCAACAAATTCACCATGTACATTGACATCAAAACCATAGGCATAACCAACCGCATTATTGGTGGCATAATAGCGTGTTCTGACATTTTCAATTTCATAGGGGTTGAGGTCCCAGAGGTACTTGTAGTATAATTCAGAGCTCAGCTTAAAAGGTGTAGTGCGTCCCCACATTTGAAACATGAACTCAGATCCCAAAACAGCATGAAAAGATTTTTGCGCTTGTACACCCAATGCAAGTTTGCCGTCAAAGGTCCTGAATTCGCGATAAAAAGGTGGCTGGTAATAAAAACCGCTCGATAACTTAAATAACAAACCGCGCCGAACCGCTTGTCCGTTTTGCCACATGTAGGCAGCGGGGGCATAGGATAAGCTCATGCGAGGCGTAAAGTAGGGCTCCTTATTGACACTGGTGTAACCTCCTCTTAAACCAATTTGGAAGTTGAATTTTTGAGTAGAAATATCAAGTGTATCTATTAGAACCAAACGCTCACCATCTATTTTTTTTGGTGTTTTCACCGAAATGATTTTATTGCGACTGACTTTCGTCCAGGAATTGGACCATTGTACAAAGGCGGTTGCTCGGTAGCCGTCTAAAGATAAATTTCCTTTGATGGTCTCGTAGAGCACAATGCTGTTTGGCATAGTTTGTGGCAAGCTGTAGCCAGCAGAATCAATGAGCCTCCACTCGGAGAGTCGGTCTGTAAATTGATCACTTTGGAAATTACCACCCCATGAGAGTTCACTGAAACGTTTATGGTTCTTTTGCGCATCAGTGTACCCGTCCTGGAGCAAGTAGCTTCCGTTGTGATACGCAGATAAAATTTGCGCTTTGAGTCGGTTTCTGCCGTGGTTTAGAAATCCACCAACCCCTAGGGTTGCAATTGAATCGCCAAATTCTTCCTTGGACGGGTCGGTCTCTAATTCATTGATAAAGTACTGGCCCAAGATGTCGAAATACTCGCGTTCATCGGATTGAAATCCAGAAAGATAAAAATCTAATTTCGTCTTGTTTTGGGTATATTTAAATGAGGTGCCTCCCATCAGGGTCTGAAACTGAGACCGCTCTTGACCCTCAAAGTAAATCATGAGGCGATAAGCTTCATTGGCCGTACCAAAATCGGTTTGAGAAGTTTGGGGTGCAAATTGATAGGTATTGCTCGAAAAATGCCCGAGCAAGGACCAAGTCCAATTTTCATTGAGGCGATAATTGGTTAAAATTTGGGCGTCCTTGAATACAGGATTATAAGCGCCTTTGGTCGGCAATGAATTGAGAAAATAGCCGTTCGAACGATAACGCGCACCTACCAGAAAGTTAAAGCGCTGGTTGACTGCTTCTTCCACATGAGCCTCCACTCCCAGCAATGAAGCCATAGCAGATGCATGGAAGGTTTCGGGCGTTTTGTAGGTAATGTCCAAAACAGAACTTAGGCGGTCACCGTAGTTCGAGGAGAAACCACCTGCACTGAAACGCACATCTTCCACTAAAGAGGAGTGAATGAAACTCATGCCTTCTTGTTG
>JBEDCS010000106.1:0-3822 GCA_041176605.1 Bacteroidota bacterium | reverse complement strand
TCTAATCAAGAAAGTATTGCCTCATTTTATCGAAAGTTTGGAGCAAAAGATTACCACTATAGTATTGTAAAGGGAAGGTTCCCTTTTGTTTGATATTTTGATTTTTCGAGAAAAATAAAGTTTCTTATTGATAACATTATTGCCGCCTGCCATCTTTAACGAAACAACAATTCATCTAGAAATAACCAAGTAGGATAGCCCGGGGCAAGGTGCCAAGCAGGTAATTTCCCTGGATTTGAAATAGTGTATCTTAAGTTTTTGTATTTTAATTGCTTATCATTTTCTAAGGCAATGAAGACTTCATCTTTAAATGGATTTTTGTCCGTAGGACTCGCCTTCGCTAAATCTTGCTGGGCAATGATAAAATAGTCAGTACCGTTGAGGCTCCCTTCGACGGTAATTTTAGCAGGTGCAAAAATCCAGGCTTTTTGATCGCGGATAAATGATACGCCAACTTCGTTGATGGATTTCGGTGTTTTGAATTCAATAATGGCCACCACATCTTGGTCATAGTAACCTTGGTAGTCGCCGGTTCTAAATTCATTGCCCCCAATAAGGCCGTCTATGAGCGCATCTTTACCAGAAGCAGTATACTGATTAGAATACGTACTTTTTAATTCCAATTGGACATTCGGGTCTTTTTTGATAAAGCTTGACGTTACTACGGCACTCCAGTAATTCAATCCTTGCGTTTTGACAACTGGCTCCTTGTACCCAGCTTTGATGGAGATATTAACATTGGAGTGAATGTAAAAAGGCTGGTGATAGCTTTGCCATTTTTGGCCATTTATTTGATAGAAGAGTTGGGTTCCTGTATTAGTTTTACCACTTTGATTCAAGCGTACTACATCAATTTCTATCAATAAAGAATCATTAAAAACGCGTTGTTCTGTCTTAATAAATGGTGCTGGTGCAAAAAATGGTTGTAATTCGAATTGCTCTTGAATGCGAACATATTTGCTTGGCGTTGCACTCATTTCAAAAACAAAAACACCACCTTTCATGAGTTCGTCATGACTGATTTGAAGCTGTTCAAGCACTTTGCCATTCCAAGTAACAGACTGGATGTATTTGTTTGCTTTAGATTGGTTGTTGCATTTGATTTGAATAACCTTCCCATTTTCGAGTTTGATTTGGGCTGCAGTCACAAGTGGGCGCCCGATTTGATACATAGGTTTTCCCGGTGTAACGGCATACAGACCTAATGCACTCATGACGTACCAAGCACTCATTTGACCGCAATCTTCGTTGCCAGAAAGGCCATCCGGCGCATTCTGATACATTTCATCAAGAATGCGATCGACATATAACTGAGTTTTATATGGCGCATTGGTGAAATTGTATAAATAAGCCATGTGATGCGAAGGTTCGTTGCCATGCGCATATTGGCCAATGAGACCTGTGATGTCGGCTTGTTCGCGGCCCGAGAGTTTCATGTTGGTGGAGAAGAGGCGGTCTAGCCAAAGTTCCAATGAATCGGGGCCTCCTAATAAATTGGTCAGTAAGGGGTTGTTTTGCGGCGCATACAAGGAATATTGCCAAGAATTCGCCTCCGTGTAATTGAAATTTACTTCAGAGGGGTCAAAAGGACCATACCATTGAGCGCCTCTTCTAGCGCGCATAAATTTGGTACTTGGGTCGTATAAATTGACAAAATTGGCACTGCGCTTTTCAAATTCAAGCGCGGTTGCTGTTTGCCCTAATGCTTTGGCCATTTGCGCAATACAAAAATCATCATAAGCGTATTCTAGGGTGCGAGATACTGATTCAGGTTCATCGGCAGAACTAATGAAGCCGTTTTGAGCATAGGCGAGTTTGCCAAACTCATTGGCGTTAGCGGTGCTCACCATTGCTTTGAGCGCTTTCTTGGCATCGAAATCTCGAATTCCTTTCATGTAGGCATCCGTGATGACGCTCACGCTGTGGTATCCGATCATGCATTCGGTCTCACAAGCAGCGAGTTCCCAAACAGGAAGATCACCGCCTTCATCGTATTGTCTGAGGAAGGTGCGGATATAGGCACCCGTTCTTTTTTGGTCAATAAGTGTGAATAAAGGATGATTAGCTCTGTAGGTATCCCACAAAGAAAATACGGTATATTGTTGGTCTTGGAGATCTTTGAGTTGGTGTATTTTTTGATCACGTCCTCGGTAGCGCCCATCGATATCGCTCATGAGATTTGGAGCTATCATGGAATGATACAACGCACTGTAAAAAATGCTGCGCGTTTGAGGGTCGGCTTGAATGTTTACTTTGTCCAATTCCTGAGCCCATTTGCGCGTATTTTCGGCATAAACTTGATTCAAGGAAAAATGTGGTATTTCAGCATCCAAATTAGTTTTGGCACCTGCTTCATCCACGTGTGACATCCCAACCTTAATGAGTAATTCTTTGGTATCTGTTGGGAATTCTAATAAAAGTTTGAGTTCGCCATTTTGCGTTCTGAGCTCATGACTGATGTAAGGAACGGAAGTAGTCAGGTGGAAATAAAAATGCTGTTCGTTTGCCCAGGCCTCAGAAACCCGAAAACCACTGATGTTTTGAGCATCTATCAGCTTGATATTTCCATTGAGAAGTTTGTCGCGGTAATTGAGGTCGAGTAGGATGTATTTTTTGTCGCTGGTATTCAAGAACGTATACTGGTGAATTCCGGCTCTTTCAGTACAGGAAAGATTGACACGGATGTTTTCATCTTCGAGCAATACTTCATAGAAACCCAAGCGTGCCACTTCATTTTGGTGGCTAAAACGTGCCCCGTAACCATTGGGGTCTTCAAATTTACCCTTCCATTTGGCTTGGCCACTCTGTGGTACAACGAGTAGGTCACTGTAGTCAGGAACCCCAGTACCGCTTAAATGTGTGTGGCTAAATCCGTAGATAATAGAGTCAGAATAATGGTATCCGCCACAACCATCCCAGCCGTCAAAACGCGTATCGGGGCTAAGCTGCATCATGCCAAATGGTGCACAAACTCCGGGGAAAGTATGTCCGTGTCCACCTGTTCCAATCAACGGATTGACCTGCATCACAGCCGGTAGGGTTTTTGTTGCCCTACTTGGGGTAAGAACTGCATCTTGGGCTTTGTCGCTGGCTTTTTGTAGGGCCGGAACCTGTGCAACACTGTGTAACGAAAGTAAGAGTATGAAAATGCCTAAATTGAATTTTTTCATGAATGAAATTTTCTCTTGTTGAGTTGGCTAAATGCCTTGATTTGTTTGCCGAAATAATCCCAGATGATCAGTCCGTGATAATGAATACTTTTTTGCTTACTTGGTTTACGCAAGCGGTAATTTCTTGTAAAATGTCTGTACAACGCCATGTGCGCTAAAAAAACTTGCCAAGTTAATAGTGGCTTTCCTTTGACTAAGAATTGAATAGCGGCAATGCCATCGAGCGCCATGCGTATAAAAAGAACCAAGAAAAGGTATCGTTGCTGATTTTTAACCAACATCCAGAGGCTATTTCTGAAGTTTAGAAATATTTTTCGAGGGTTATCGTAGCCTAAGGTACCGCCTCCTAAATGATAAACAGTCGAGGAAGGAATGCAGTATAGTTTTCTTCCGTTATTGCCAAGGCGCAAGCAGAGGTCAATTTCCTCCATGTGTGCAAAAAAAGCTGCGTCAAAGCCCGCTGCTTCGTGGAAATCTTGTGCGCGAATCAGCATGGCTGCCCCAGAAACCCAAGTTACTTCTTGGACGCTATCGTATTGTCCCTGATTTGTTTCCACGGTTTCAAATAAGCGACCTCGGCAAAAGGGGAAAAATAAAGAATCGAGATAACCACCCGCTGCGCCAGCATGTTCAAAAAGAGTGTGGTCACGAT
>JBEDCS010000105.1:0-2788 GCA_041176605.1 Bacteroidota bacterium | reverse complement strand
AAAAAAAGCCCCTGAAGAACAGGGGCTTTGAAATTTCCAAGAGGTCTCAAGCAGATTCGAACTGCTGTAGACGGTTTTGCAGACCGGTGCCTAACCGCTCGGCCATGAGACCTTGGGGTTGCAAAGATAAGGAATTTTACAGTTTTAAAAAAGCCCTCTTTACAACTTGATGAGTTTTTTTGAGAGAAGTTTGCCATTCAAGCGAGCAGAAACATAGTAAACGCCTTTTGGTAGCGAGCTAGATATTGCTGGGTTATTATCTGCTGAATTGAATTGCAATTGAATTTGCGTTGCTCCTTGGTCAAACGGTATTTTACCAATGAGTTTTCCGTAAGCATCATAAAGATAGACGAGGTCATTGTTATTCAGACTTGTTGGAAATTCAAGGGTGATATTTTCTGAAAAAGGATTTGGATAGGCTTTAATCGAACTTTGATCTGGGCCAATTAATTCTTGAAATGACGCCGAAGAAAGCGCTTCAAGGTCGTAGGTTTCGTCGCCCGGTTGATAAGGGAGGTAATGAAAATAGGTGAGGAACATTTCATCTGTGGTATTGAAACCACTATAAACAGTTTGTGGGGGGTTATTCGGGTTGTTAGGATTATTGGCCGTGTTGTCATAACTGCCTTCACTCTTGAGCTTATAACCGGTAGGAACCTTTTGTAGGTGTTTAAAAAAGTAGAAATCTTGCCACATGAAATCCCATTTGGGCACATTTACAAATTTAATGGTGTCGGCACCGGCCTTGTATGCATAGGCTTTGATATTGGTGCCCAGTAGGTGCATATGTGGAAAAACCGAAAGTACAGAATAGTTGGTAGGAAGTGTTGCCCCACCTGCCGCAGGAAAGAACGCATTGAGTTGCGTGACTTGATTGGCTGGCAAACTGAAATTGTAGTCAGCTAAAAGTGGTCCCGCATTGATCTGGCGGACATTTGTTGTTCCGACTGGATAAAAATGCAAGATAACCTTGGTTGAATCGTACTGACCATAAGAGCCCATGGGGTAGTGCATCGCAAAATAGATGGATGAACCAGGGCCAATATCGAGCCCTAATTTCAGAGGATCGGCCGAGGGCAGGATCATTGGAGTGGCGCCGGGTGTGTATCCAGTAATGAGCTTCGTAGTGCCGTTGTTAGGACTTGCGCAATTGCCGCCAATTGTGTCTGTTGCTTCGGCGCTATTTGGATCGAGGTAAACGAGGCAATGGTGAACAATTTCTCGGTTTCCTGGCACCACTTCTACCGCTTTAATGATGCGGTTTTGTGTGAGATTTGTCGGAATATTAAAGCAAACGTAGTCGTCATGGGTCGTTGCTTTGGACATGTAGGTAGGGATTTGCACTTGTAAATCGCCATTGCCTAAAAAAGTCGTGGAACTGTAAACCGGAGGAGGAGGGGTCTGGTTAGCATTTCCTTCTTGGGCACCATTGTTAAGCCAATTGATGATGGTCGTTTTTTCTGTAGTGGACAAGGCACGATTGTGCTGATATTGCTGGTAGTTGTTGTCTGGTGGCCATGGTGGCATTTCGCCAGTATTCACGCATTGATATACCGCAGCAGCTAATGGACTTACTTCCGCATGCGTCATTAAAGAAAACGGTGCAGCACCACCAGGATGATGGCATGCCGTACATTTATTGTAGAATATTTGAGCAACTTCACCGCTCCATGTTTGCGCATGGCTTGTGGAGAAGAATGAGAGAAAAATAATAGAAAGGAAGAGGAAATTACTTTTCATACATTGGGTTTGAAGTAAAATTACGATAAAAAATAGTTGAAAGAAATCTCAAAAGAATCAAAAGAATCAAAAGAATCAAAAGAATCAAACAATTTGATAACTTCACTGAAATAACGAGGCATCTCATGAAATCAACAGCACTTCTTTTTATCGCAGTTCTATCTCAGGTACTATTTGCACAAGATTTACCTGCTTATAAAATCTATAATGCAAGAGGAAAGGAGGTCTCATTTAAAACGATGAGTACAAAAGCCAATCAAGTTGAACTTGTACTGTTTGGTGAGTTTCATGACAACCCGATTGCCCATTGGCTGCAACTAGAATTAACTCAAAGTTTGTTTGAGCAACATCGAGAAAACTTGCAACTTGGCTTTGAAATGTTTGAGCAAGATCAACAAGCTGTTTTGAGTGCTTATGTAAGCAATCAAAGCAATATCGAAGAGGATCAACTCAAAGATACACTTAGACTTTGGCCGAATTATCAAACTGACTACGCGCCACTTATCGAATTTGCCAAAACAAATCAATTAAATTGTGTGGCCAGTAATATTCAAAGAAAATATGCGAGTTTACTTTTTAAAAAGGGTAGAGCGGCGCTTGATACTTTGCCCGAAAACATTAAAGATGAAATGGCGCCATTGAATTTTGCCTTTGATACAACTTTAAGTCAGTACCAAGCCATGAAGCAAATGGGCGCTCATATGGGGCCTGGAGCAGGTTGGCGCATGGTCGAGGCGCAAGCGATTAAAGATGCAACGATGGCACATTTTATATTGAACAATCCGTGGCGCAATGCACAAACAGTTCATTTGCACTTCAATGGCGCATACCATTCTGATTTTTATCAAGGAATCATGTGGTATGTCAAGCAAGAAGCACCGCAAATGCGAATCTTAACGATCAGTACCGTGAGTCAGGAAAATATCTCTGAACTTGATAAGGAGCATTTGGGCAGAGCAGATTTTATTATATGTGTGCCCGCCAACATGACCTCCACCCACTAATATCAATTCTTTTCGATAGAAGTAATCGTCGCGTGAATCAATGC
>JBEDCS010000104.1:0-2517 GCA_041176605.1 Bacteroidota bacterium | reverse complement strand
CATCAAAGCGTCCATTTCTCAGCGAATAATTGCGAAGCACGCCTTCTTGCTCAAATCCAAACTTCTTGTAAAGCGTAATAGCGTTGGTATTGTCGGCATATACGGTTAGTTCAATGCGTAGGAATGTTGTCCAATTGTCGGCGTAATCAATCAGTGCCTTCATCAACGCCGAGCCAACACCTTTGCCCTGTGCGTGTCCAATCACGGAGATACCGAGAACACAAGCGTGTCTTCTCCTCATCTGCGGCACTCCAAATAACATTGCGTGTGCAACTATTTCATTGTCTGATTCCGCTACCAAATGAATATCACCTTCATTTGCCTTTGCTGAGAGCCGTTCTTTCCATAGTGGTTCTGTTGGATATGGCAATTGAAGCGTTCCTGGAAAAACGGAATCATCACCCAAAATGAGCGCATAAGCTGCCGCATCATCAGGCACCGCCCTGCGAATAGTTAATTTCAAATCACTCATCTAATCGTCCTTAGGATAAATTTAGAACAATATTAAAGCCCCACAAGCACGGTAGACCCGCTGAAACCAAACCTGACTCAACGATTTTTACGCAGGGGGTAAAAATGGAGGCATTCTTCTAGACCCAAACTTTGTTCAAAAGTTCAGGGAATCAACTTTTCATCACTTCACCGATATCGTCATTCCTGATATCTGATTCAATAATTTGCAGTCACTGGCTTGGACGCCAGTCAAAAATTCACGAATGACCTGCGAAGTCAATGTCTCTGTTTTTTTTGATATGCCTCGCCCAGCAAAATTCATGTGCGTGGCACCATCAATGACGCCAAGCCACTTGCATCCTGACTTCATATTGTTAAATGGCTCGGTTCTTGTTTGCCAAGATAATCCGCCTAATTCCTTGTCTTGAGTACCTGTCAGCATCAATACTGGTTGGTTGATATCGTTCCATGCATTTTCAGGAAATATCAATCCTGAGCCTTGTGGAGAAATGGCAATGTAAGCCGTGAACTTGGGCACTTCAGCAATATTCAATTTGTTTAGTGCACCTGCCTGCATCATCACAGTCGCTGCGCCCATTGAGTGACCAATCAAAACAGCCACTTTTGAATTGCACTGACCTTGAGCCCAATCTTTCGCAACGGCAATATCCATAAATCTAGCTTGGTATGCCTTTGGGTCTGTAATAAGTTTAGCCAATCCATCGCTGAGTGTTTTTCCGCCGATTAGTTCTTGTACAGCTTGAAATCCACTTTCTTGGTGTCCAACAACTACAGCAAGATAACCAAAGGATGACATCGCTGTGCCAAGATAGGTGTAGCCTTTTTCAGACCCACCTGCGCCATGCGAAATAATTGCAACGCCTTTACATTCACTTGCAGTGGGCATGAAGACCATTGCCGAGACTGTCTTTGAATCTTGGCGTTGTAAGTTAATTAAATCTCGCCCAATCGCGGCTGTACTTGTTAATTGAATAAACCATAGTATTGCCAAAGACAAAAAATATTTTTTCATCTTTGGATTTAATTTCCAGTTCTAACCGCGATGCCCTGGACCCATGCCATGGCGTTTCATGGCTTTGCTGGCATGCGTATCAAAAACTTTTTGCTGCTGCGGGTTCAAGCTTGCATAAAAAGTTTTGACGGCGTTCATACGTGAATTGATTTGTGCTTCACGAGCCGCTTTCATTACCATCATTTTGTCAATGCGCTCTGGCGTAGTGAGTTTTTCAATCTCAGCCGGATTCATTGGCGAGGGGCGTGTCATGGTAGTTTGTAGCGCAGCGGAAAAAGTTGACCAATCCGCTTCTTGATTGTCTTGTAATTGAAGAAAAACTTTCAGCTCTTGTAAACGTTTTGAGCGGTGCTCTGCACGTCGGCTTTGCATTTGTGCCATGCGCTGCTCAGACATTTGGTGGGGGATCATGCCCTGCATCAGCATTGGTCCTTGTGGCAAGGAATGCATGGGCATGCTTTGGTTTTGGGCAACAGCGTTCATGCTGAGTCCAGCGGCAAGTACCATGCCCAGACCGAAAGAAAGTTTGTGTGTGAGTTTCATAGAAAGTCCTTAGTTTTACTTTCCCCACATTTGCGATCAGGGAAAGCATCAATTTAAAAACTCTATGTTTCACATTCTTGAAGAATTTGTCAAGAGTTGCGCACAAGTCAACTCCGAGTCCTTGCAATTTGGGGCTTGTCAGATTTCTCACACTAGTTTGTCCTTTAAAAGGACACCGCCACCAAGAACTGTCGTGTTAAACGACACCTGATATCCACTTCAACCCAGTAGCACGGCAGACCCGCAGAAACTAAACCTGACAGAACGATTTATACGCGGGGATGAAATCTACAAGACCTGTAATGTACACATTCAGTTAGAGGAACTGACTGCTGCTTTCTTAATGGCTTTAGATAAGAAATTGATGTAACGATGCCCCTGAGAGCTAACTACTAGGTGTTTAGTTCTTTTGTCATTACCATCCGAAGTTGCAAACACGTATCCCGATCTTCTCAAGGCAGAGAGGTGTTTATGGATTGTTGCAGGCG
>JBEDCS010000103.1:0-11707 GCA_041176605.1 Bacteroidota bacterium | reverse complement strand
TACACATATAAGTGGTGCTTCTCTAAGATTTGCTCCCAGTTATACCACTTGTGAAAATTGCGCAAATTGTCCTCACCCATTAACAAACTAAACGTATGTTGTGGGTATTTCTCGCAGAAATGCGCAAGGGTAGAAATCGTATAATTAGGTTTAGGCAAATGAAACTCGAGGTCGCTCACAGATAAAAGTGCATGATCGAAAACCGCCTCCCTCGCCATATCCAATCTGATGTGATCTGCCAATAGGCTTTCTTTATTTTTGAGTGGATTCTGAGGCGTGACAACTAACCATACTTGATCTATGTCTTGGTGTTGGGCCATGTAGTTGGCAATGATCAAATGACCCACATGAATAGGGTTGAAAGTGCCAAAATACAAACCTATATTCATGAGTTCAAGAATTGATCAATGAGATGAGAAACTTCTGAAATTGCCGTTTGCAACTCATCATTCACAACGATGCAATCAAAAGCTGCAGCGCTTTGAATTTCTTCAGCAGCCTTAGCAATGCGCATTTGTATTTTTTCGGGGGCATCTGTTTGTCTTTTGATGAGTCGCTGCTCCAGCTCTTCTATACTTGGGGGCTGAATAAAAATAGCCAACGCATCTTGCTTTAATAATTCTTTGATCCTAAGACCACCGACCACATCGACATCAAAAACAACGACCTGATCAGCGGCCCAAATACGTTCCATTTCTGATTTTAAGGTGCCGTAAAACATGCCAGCATAAACTTCTTCCCATTCAAAAAAAGCACCTTCTTTGATTTTTTCTTCAAAGCGCTCTGGCGTCAAAAAATAATAATGAATACCCTCTTGTTCGGCGCCTCGCGGTGGTCTTGAACACGCAGAAACTGAAAATGCCAAGCGTTTATTTTGCGCCAACAAAGCTTTAACAATGGTTGACTTGCCTGCTCCGGAGGGCGCTGAAATGACAATGCTTTTACGCGAATTCATGTTATAAAGAATTGAGCACTTGTTCTTTGATTTTTTCAAGGTGATCTTTCATATCAACCACCTTTCTTTGGATTTCCGCATGATTGCATTTACTACCCAACGTATTGATTTCACGACCCATTTCTTGCGCAATAAAACCTAATTTTTTTCCGGTAGCGGGCTGCAACATCGTTTCAACAAAATAATCGAGGTGCTGAAGCAAGCGTTGTTTTTCTTCAGATATGTCTAATTTTTCGACGTAAAAGATCATTTCTTGCTCCAAGCGATTGATGTCGATACGTGCTTCATCAATGTTAGCTAATCCTTTTTGGATACGCTCCTTCACTTGATTGACTCTTTCTTGCTCAAAAGGTGCAATGGCGGCAAGGAGTGCTTTGATTGCTTCTATATTTGAAAGCAAGTCTTTGACTAAGGCCTTTCCTTCTTGACTTCTGAATAACTGCAGTTGAGCTGCCGCTTCACGGACAAGCTGAAGTACAAATTCGGATTCAGTTTCAGTCAAGGCCTCTTGTTGTACTGAAAGTACTTCAGGCATTTTTAAAACAATGGAAAGATAATCTTGCGTTTGAGCTCCCCAACTTTGATTGAGTGCTTTTAATGATTCAAAATATTGAGTAGCAAGTTCGGTGTTGACCAGATTGCTCACCGATTGATTTTGGCTTTCAATGTAAATACCAAGATCCATTTTGCCGCGGAGTAATAAATCAGAGACAATGCGTCTGATATCTGTATCCATGTCGCGGTAGCTATTTGGAATTTTGACATTTAAGTCTAGACCCTTTGAATTCAAAGAACGGACCTCCACAGAGATTTTTTTATCCTGAAATTGGCCATTGGCTTTGCCAAAGCCAGTCATTGATTGTAAGGCAGCATTCGAAATATCGTAGTTATTCATCGTCTAGTAGTAAATCGGCATCGATGCCTTCGTTTTGTTCTTTGACAAACCAGGCAATTTCGCTCATGATTTGTGCTTTTTGATCGGTTTGAGGTGCTTTTTCCTCGAGATATTCTTTTAAAAGTAATTGAGCTTCTAGCAGTTGTGCTTCCTCAAACGGGCCACTCATATTTTCTAAAATTGTCAGGCAATCTAAGGCCTCGAGGTAATCTCCTTGAGAGGCTAACATGACAAAGAATGGCAAATGCTCGTCAAAACCGAGCTTTGAATTCCAAATAGCAGACAAAACGAGTTTTCTGGTTTCAGCATCGGGTTCATTACCAAGAAAATCGATGAAGACTGCAACTGCATCGGTATCAAGAATATCGGAAAGAAAACCAATGATGAGCTGTTGCTTGGCCCGCTCACTTCCTTTAAGGGATTCAAAGACACTTGGTAGATATTGCGCTTTGCCTTTCTCACGGAGGTAATTCAATGCTTCAGTGACTGAAGGAATATCTTGCAAGGTTAGTTTTTGCAACATTTCTAAACCTTTTACATCACTTTTTCTTACTGTACTCATAGGGCAAAGTTAAGGATTTCAAGTGCCATTTTCTGAAAAGCGGGTCGCTTCGTGTTACTTTATGCAAAGTTTAGTGTTTATAAAATCAAGAAATTGGCCATTTGTCAGCCATAATTCCACTCATCTTTGTAAAAATGACTGAACTCATGAAAAAAACTTTAGCCCTATCCTTGCTTTGCAGTGTATTATTTACAGCCTGTGTGCCCTCTAAAAAATATAATGAACTTTTAGAGCGTGAAAAAAGCTGCAGTGAAGAATTAGCAAAGTACAAAAAGAGCAGTACCGACTACGAAGTACTTTCCAAAGACCTCCAGTCAAAATACGATATTGCGGCCAAAGAAGTAAGCCGACTACGTGGAGACACCAATAATTTAGGCAATCAAATTCGCTTAATGACCCGCGAGCAAGCTACCCTTGAGGCTCAATATGAAACCTTAGAAAATTCCTTTGACAAGCTCAAAAATTTGAGCGCCAAAGAAACTGCTACCCTACAGACAGAGCTTGAAGCAAAAACCAAAGAATTGCAAAGAAAAGAAGACGCCCTTCTCAAATTAGATGAAGAACTCAAGCTAAAACAAGCGTTGCTTGTGGAGCGCGAAAAACGCGTCAACGAATTAGAAGAAGCCATCCGTAAGAAAGATGCAAAAATCCAATTGCTCAAGGCAAGAGTAGCCAATGCACTCAGAAATTTTGAAAACCAAGGCCTGACTGTTGTTCAAAAGAACGGTAAAATCTATGTGAGTTTGGAAGCAAAGCTTCTTTTCAACTCAGGCTCCACCAAAGTTGAAGAGGAAGGCAAGGCTGCACTCGTAGAATTAGCAAAAGTTTTAGAGACCGAAAGAGACCTAGAAATTGTGGTGGAAGGACACACAGATACAGATAAACTAACTAGTAGTGTTTCGCCAAAAAACAACTGGGAATTATCAGTGCTTAGAGCTACTGCAGTTGTTGAACTGATGTTGGCTAACTCAAATATGTCTCCGACACAAGTAATGGCTGCCGGACGCAGTGAGTTTCATCCGGTTGATCCAAATGATAAAACAAAGAACCGCAGGATCGAAATCATTATTTCACCGAACCTCAACGAGCTCTTTGAGATTATTTCTAACGAATAACATTGACGTGACCAGATAGGTCTTTGTAAATGCCTTTTTCGATTTCGTAAATTAAATACCAAGTGTAGGTGCCTACCTGAACGGGTAAGCCCTCATAGGTGCCATCCCAGACAAAATTAAGTTGCTCTGCGCTAAATATTTCTTCACCCCAACGGTTGAAAATATAAAAACGAGCACTCATGAGGCCTATAAAACGCCCATAAAAAAAGTCATTGAGGCCATCAGCATCTGGCGTAAAGGAGTTTGGTAAATAAATGTAACGTTCAGGTGCAATTGTTATCCATTTCGAAATGCTGTCCACACAACCTTTTTGATCGATGGCAATAAGCGTAATTTCATAAGGCCCCGGTTGCAAATAAGTGTGGTTGGGGTGTACTAAAAATGAATTATTGCCATCACCGAAATCCCAAGTATATGTCCAGGCATTTTGAGATGCATTTTCAAACTGTACTGGCAAACCTTGCATCGGTGCTTCTGTTAGAAAATAAAAATTAGCTTGAGGTTTCACGACTTGCACATAGGCAACCGCAGCAACACTAAAGGTCTGGCACTCATCACTTACTTGAACAAAGAATGCCGTTGAACTTGGTGGATTTACAGTTATACTTGAGGTGGTTTCTTGCGTAGACCACAAGTAATAATAAGAGCCATAGCCACCAGTTGCACTTGCTTGAAGTAGCACGCTATCACCAGGGCAAATTTCAAATGGGCCATTGGTTGTAGCGACTAATGGTGGACTCAGAATAGTATAGGTCATGGAGTCTTGGATCGTATTGCCACAATTATCTGTGACACTCACTTCATATATAGTGGTACTACCCGGATTGGCTAAAATTGAATCAGCAACGCCTACCGTTGTGTTATTGACCGTCCAGAGGTAATTGTATTGTCCAGAGCCACCACTTGCTGTAACACCGATCATAGTTTCAATATAGGGGCAGATTTCGGTGATATCTGCAGTCAATTGTAAATTCAGTGGCTGAAATACAGGCACGACAATTTGAATGGTGTCGTATGCCGGGCCACTGCCGCAGGCATCGGTTACAGAAACCCATATGGCTTCAGAGCTTACAGGCGTGTAAGTAATGCTAGCACCTGTCTGCCCACTACTCCACGTATATGTTAAGGGCTGGACACCACCAAGAACTGCACAATTGATCGTGACTGCATCGCCGGGACAAGTGATCGTGTTGCTTGAAAGCGTGACCTCCATGGGCTGGTTGTCTTGAATGAAAAGATCGAGAACAAGTGGTGTAATATTGCCGCAAGGGTCGGCAATAGGAAATGTGAGCGTAAGGGTTTCGAGCCCCTCTATTTGGGCATCAATTGCGGTTTGAATAGTGAAGCTAACCGTAGTTTGACCCGGTTGAAATGTGACAGTTGCCGGCACGCCAGAATAATCTTGTCCGTTGGTTGCCGTACCAGATAATTGGACAGGAATAGAAAGTGTTTGATTGAGGTTTGTCTGTCTTTCCAGTGTAACCTCAGCACTTACACAGCCCTCTGCCATCCAGGCAGGATTTGCAAACACTTGTTGTGAGAGCGTGTAATCGATTTCGACTGGGGTGAGCGTAGATAGGGAGTTCGCTTCTAAAAAGATACCTGAATCCCATTGCCCATCACCAACATCGGCAATAGCAATAATGAGGTGATAAGTTTGGCCACATTGCACCTGAGAAACAGCCTCGAGCACCTTTGTAAAGCCATCATATTGAATGTATTGCGGACTCTGGTTGTAAGGCGGCGAAGCGCCGTCACCGTTATTGACAAAATAAAAAGGATTGGTAATATTGTTGACGTTATTGATCGAAACAACCGCACCGTTTGGTAATTTGGCCATGTTCTGAAAACCTGAAATGCCCGGGCCTGAAATGAAAAAGCCAAAGACATCGTTGTAAGTGGTGTTGTTAGGCGGTGCAAATTCAGGGTATTCGTCTGAACCGAATACATATTTGAAACGCACTGTATCTGCATAAGGAATAAAATCGAACTCTAGAATCGCCGCATTGTAGGTTTGGGTACCGCCAATGGCCTGAGATAGCAGCGGAAAACCACCCATATTGTTATCGACACCAGATCCTGCTTGGTCATTTGGCCCCTGGGGACCATCGCCATTGGGCAAGGTAGTTCCGGTAGTCATGACAATTCCGCTGGAAATCCCCAAATTGGTATTTGCTGCTGTAAATTGCCCAATAGCCACAGGGCTTCCGTTGTAAGTAACATTGGATACGGTGACCCCATTTCCTAAGAGAATATTTTGAACAAGACCTTGCGGATTCAGCGAATTATTGGTGATGAGCTGCGCCCTTAAACCCTGAGTGAGGGCAAAACAAAACAGTATGATCTGAATATACTTCAAGCGAAACATCGTTGTAACTACGTAAATTCTCAGAATTCGTTGTCTAAAACGGCACTTTTTTGCATAAAAAAAGGATGCCGAAACATCCTTTTCAAGTATTGTGCCAAACTTGTCCTATTTTTTATCAAAAAGTGGTTTAAAAACATACCACGCTAAGAATGGAAAAAAGTGCATCGGCATGGCATAGCCGTAAAAGATAAATTGGTGCAATTCATTGGAATTATCAGTAAAAGTAAAGCCCAAAACTCCGACTAAACTTGCTGTACTAATTGCCGCAAAAATCAAAGCAAATAGGAACTCTCCGAAAGACGGAATAAACTTTGTGAGTAACCAATGGCCAAGTGTGGCAAAAGTTGTACCGACTAGGCAAGAAATGAAAATTGCCGGTGTAGGAACAACATTTGAATAATCTTCAAAGAGTTGTTGTTCGAACATTTCACCATAAAAGTAGGAAACTCCTGCTGCTAGTAAACCAGACGACAACGCCCAAATAATTTTCTTTACCATGTTGATTATTTTTTAATGACCGGAATAGTTGCGGTAATTTTGATGTTGTCGGCAACACCAGCATTCTTTTTACCTACACCAAAATCATTGCGATTCACACTAAATTTAGCAATAAAAGTTCCTTTCGAACCTTTTTTGGTAAAAGTAAATGGAATGGTGACTTCTTTTGTTTCTCCTTTGATTTGTAATTTACCAACAGCCTTAAAACCATCTTGGGTTTTTTCAATTCGGCTTGAGTTAAATTCAATGTAGGGATATTTCTCAGCATCAAACCATTCTTCCCCACGGGCATGTTTGTTTTGTAAGCCATTCCCGGTATTGATAGAGGCTACCTTAATTTTGAAACTCAATTTTGACTTCGTTAGGTCTGCCTCATTGAAAATCAAGGAAGTTGAAGAAAGTTCATCAAAATTTCCACTCACATCAGGATTGGTAAAAGCTACCTTGAAACCCTCTGCCAACTTATATTGTTGGGCAGTCAATGAAAAGGAAGCTAAAACAATGAAAAGGAAGAAAAAGAGGTTTTTCATCGCTATTAGTTTTTAACTACTTCGAGATCAGCTTGTAATTTCACATCTTCAGAAAGACCAGAGCTTACCTGACCGATTCCGAAATCAGCTCTTTTTACGACACCTGTAACTTGCAAACCAGCTACAGTTGCGCCTTGGTAGTTTTTGCTGTTACCCGTGTGAACACCGTTTAAAACAACTTTTTTGGTGGTGCCATGCATGGTCAAGTCTCCTTCAATGAGGTAGGTTCCTTTTGTTTTTGTTTCTTTAATAGAAGTACTTTTAAAGGTAATAGCTGGGAATTTTTCAGCGTCAAAACAATCTGCAGTACGCAAGTGGTTGTCACGGGCTTCGATACCAGTGTTGACAGAACCAGCTTCAGCATTCATAGAGATAGTTGCGCCATTGAAATCTTCGTTTGGTGTAGTCACTTCAACGCTAAACTTTGTGAAGTTACCGTGTACTTGAGTGATGCCATTGTGTGTAATGGTAAAACCTAAACGAGAGTGTGCACCATCTAAAGACCAAAGACCTGCAGAAGTTGCAACAAAAGAAAACAACGCGAAAGCGCCTAATAAACCAACAAATAAATTTTTCATGTTTTTAAATTTTAGTGAATAATGAGTAAACAAATTTATAGCTGCAAAGTTGCGTTCAAGCGAATAATAATTCCGTTGATGTAGGTCAAGGATTTACAAAACTAACTAATTTGAAGTGCCTGGAGCTTTTCAAAAGCATCTTTGATATGGCGTATGGGCTCTATAACCAACCTAAGTTTGTCGTCTTTTTGGGCCAAACGATAACCGCTTTCTTTGGCCAATATATTTTGCAAAATTCCTTGGAATTGTTCGGTTTCATAAAATGGTGACTGCGGATTAGAAATAAAGTGTCCAACCATTTTTTCGGACTTCAATACCAATCTTTCAAGCCCCATAGATTCTGCCAACCAGCGCAATTCAAAAGAGAACAAAAGCTCTTTTACTTCTTTTGGCAGCGGTCCAAAACGATCGATCAACTGTTTGCTAAAATCATCGAGCTCTGCTTTGTCTTTGAGACTATCCATAGCCTGATACAAGCTGAGACGCTCAGCCACTTGATTGACATATTGATCTGGGATGCGGACTTCCATATCTGTTTCAAAAACACAGTCTTGGACAAAGCCATTGAATTGATCACTGACTCGCTCCTCAAATAATTCTTTGTACTCATGCTCGCGCAGTTCTTGCATCGCTTCATTGAGTATTTTCTGGTACATTTCAAAACCAATCTCGGCAATAAAACCACTTTGTTCGCCACCCAACATGTTTCCTGCTCCACGGATATCGAGGTCTTTCATGGCAATATTAAAGCCCGAACCAAGGTCAGAAAACTGAACCAATGCCTCTAGACGTTTTCTTGCCTCGGAGGTCATGATGCTAAATTTAGGAGCGATCAAATAACAGAATCCTTTTTTATTACTGCGGCCAACGCGGCCTCTTAACTGATGTAGGTCGCTGAGCCCAAACTGATGCGCATCGTTGATGATGATGGTATTGGCATTTGAAATATCGATACCAGATTCAATGATAGTGGTGGCCAACAAGACATCATAGGCTCCTTCGATGAAGTCCATCATGACTTTTTCCAATTGCTTGCCATCCATCTGCCCATGACCAATACCGACTCTTACACCTGGGCACAAGCGCTGGATCATTCCAGAGAGTTCCTTGATATTAGAAAGCCGATTATTGACAAAGAAAACCTGCCCACCTCTACCCATTTCATAGGCGATGGCATCGCGAATTTGCTCTTCGTTGAAAGAAATGATTTCGGTAAGTACGGGTTGTCTGTTCGGTGGAGGGGTATTGATGATGCTAAGGTCACGGGCGCCCATCAAAGAAAATTGTAGCGTTCTGGGAATAGGTGTAGCAGTCAGCGTAAGCGTATCCACAGTTGCCCTGAGTGTTTTGAGTTTATCCTTGACCGCAACACCAAATTTTTGTTCTTCATCGATGATCATGAGGCCGAGGTCTTTGAACTTCACGCGTTCAGCGACCAAAGCGTGCGTGCCGATTAAAATATCAATTTGGCCTGCAGCAAGTTTTTTGAGTGTTTCGGTAATCTCCTTGGCTGATTTAAATCGATTGATGTAATCGATATTCACTGGAAAACCTGCCAAGCGACTTTTAAAGCTGCGGTAATGCTGCAAGGAGAGGATGGTAGTGGGCACCAGCACTGCTACTTGCTTTGAATCGGCAACTGCTTTGAAAGCTGCACGAATGGCAACTTCAGTTTTACCGAAGCCGACATCTCCACAAACCAAGCGGTCCATAGGGCGAGCGGCTTCCATATCGCGCTTGATATCTAGGGTAGCTTTGAATTGGTCAGGGGTGTCTTCAAACATGAACGAGGCCTCGAGCTCGTTTTGCAAATAACTATCGGGCATAAAGGCAAAACCGGGCTTACTGCGTCTTTGAGCATATAATTTGATCAAGTCGAAAGCCAGCTCTTTAATTTTCTTCTTGGTTTTGTTCTTGAGATTTGACCAGGCTTGTGTGCCGAGTTTATTAAGCGTTGGTGCACTTCCTTCTTTGCCGGTAAATTTTGAAATGCGGTGCAAAGAGTGGATGCCTACATACAATACATCGCCATCTTTGTAAACCAAACGAATGGCTTCTTGAGGTTTGCCATTGACATCAATAGTTTCAAGGCCTGAAAACTGACCAACGCCGTGGTCTATATGCGTGACGTAATCTCCTTTTTGAAGTTGATAGATTTCCTTTAAAGTAAGCGCTTGCTTGGCTTGTTTGAAACCTTCTTTGAGTCTGAAACGGTGGTAGCGCTCAAATAATTGATGGTCGGTATAACAGACCAATTTGAGCTCCGGACAAATGAAGCCTTCGTGGAGTGCAATTGGTAAAGCACTGAACTCGCCATCTTCGCCGATGTCTTTAAAAATTTGATAAAGACGCTCGATTTGTTGGGGTTGGTTCGAGAAAATAAGGTTTTGAAAACCTTCTGCTTTACGCGCCTTTAGATCGGTATTTAATCTTTCAAAATCTTTGTTGAAGCTCGGTTGTGGAACTGTTTCAAAAACTTCTTGCTGGGTTTGTTTGAAATAATATACGGGGCCATATTCTACCAAGCGGTAATTTTCAATTTGTTGTTGCCACTCTTGGTGAGAAAGATAGCGTTCGTTGGGCAGCGCATGTTTGACTGGCGAATCTATTTTGGCATGAATTTCAACAGCCTTTTCATATTCTTTTTTAATGATCTCTTGTGTGCGTTCAGCGTCTGAAAGCCAAACCACAGCTTGTTGACCAACAAAACCTAAAATATTTTCTTGTATTTCGATGCTTAAGCCCGTCTGGATATTTGGAATAACATTAAAGAACTGATGACTGGCAATTGACAACTGATTGGCCGCATCAAATGTGCGTATACTTTCTACCTCATCGCCAAAAAACTCGATGCGAAAAGGGTATTCATTGGCAAATGAAAAGACATCGAGGATGCCCCCGCGTATAGAAAACTGTCCGGGTTCATAAACGAAGTCAACGCGATCAAATTGGTATTCGAGCAGTAGGTCATTTAAAAAGTCGGTGCTGTATTGCTTGCCCACCTCTAGGCGCATAGTATGCTTGACTAAATTCTTTTTGCTTGGAATTTTCTCGAAAAGTGCTTCTGGATACGTGACAATCCAGGCATTTTTGTGTTCGCTGAGTCTTTCAAGCACCTCAGCGCGGGTGACTACATTGGCGTTGTCTGTTTGTTCTTGCTGATACGGTACTCGATAAGATGCCGGGTAAAAAAACAAACGTTTGTCAGAGGGAAAAAGCCCTTCAAGGTCATTTAAAAAATAAGCGGCTTCTTCTTTGTCGGCCATGACGAAAAGGTGTACTCCTGGTACTTGTTGGGCCACAACCGAGCTAAAGGGTGCCTTAGCGGAACCAACCAAACCTTTCCAATGCAATTTGGCTGCCGGATTTTGAAGATGCGCCGCACTGCGATCCAATGCGGGATGTTTGGCAAGCTCTTTGATGAATGTGGCAAGTTCCATAGGGGTTTGCAAAATTAACGAAAGTATCTCCGTTGTGACCAAAAATGTGACGAATTCGAGCTACAAACGTTTGAAATAACAATTCAGTGTGAATATCTCCAAGAATTACCGAGTGGGCGCCACTGCTCTTTGACTAATTTTATCGAACTAAAATAGACAGCAATTATGAAGTTTTCCGTGAAATCCACCTTAACACTTGCCTTTTTAACAAGCACACAGTTTCTTTTCGCCCAATCTGATACAACTGCAACTACCGAAGGGTTCAAAACTGTAGAAGAAATTTCTGCCATAGACTTCTTGATGAAGGGTGGCGTGTTCCTTATTCCTATTGTTTTGCTTTTGTTCTATACAACTTATGTAGCTGTTGAGCGCTTTTTGTATATCCGTCGCATGACCAAACAAAATATGTTCTTGATGAGCGAATTACAAACACAATTAAACAGCGGGAATATGAATGGCGCCCTAGATGTCGTTAATCGCGATCAAACAGCCTTTGGATCTGTTGTCAAAGAAGGCGTGCAGTCCATTGGCCGACCAATCCCACAAATTGAAGCTAACATGGAAAAAGTGGCCAATATCGAAATTGGCAAGATGGAAAGAAACATCAACCATCTAGGTCTTATTGCTGGTATTGCACCTACCCTCGGGTTCATCGGAACTATTTCTGGGGTAATTAAAATTTTCTACAGCATCTCAATTTCTGAAAACGTCTCTATCGGAAACATTTCAGGTGGTCTCTACGAAAAGATGATTTCCTCAGGTTCAG
>JBEDCS010000102.1:0-9607 GCA_041176605.1 Bacteroidota bacterium | reverse complement strand
TGTTCTCAAATTGCCTATAGCTTTCAAGTAGGGTCGCTCACCGACTACAACACAATTATGGCCTTTGGTCAAGATAAAGACCTGCTTACGGTAGAAATCGAAAACGTCAATACCGATGCGCTTCGTACGCTCGAAAAGCAGGGTGTTAAAGTATATCCTCAACCACATATATTAGAACTTATTCGAGATAAAGGCTTACAAAAGCAGTTTTACCTCGACCATCAAATTCCAACTGCTCCCTTTATTTTTTGGGATACAAATAATAAAGGCGAGCCTCCCTTTGAATTCCCTATAGTTCATAAACTCAGAACAGGTGGTTATGACGGAAAAGGCGTTCAGATTGTCAAAAACCAGCAGGCATTCGAACATAGTTTTGAGGCGCCTTCTATCATCGAGGCCTGTATTCCGTTTGTGAAAGAGCTTTCTGTGATCGTAGCGCGCAACGCAGACCTTCAAACCAAGTGTTTCCCATTGGTGGAATGCGAATTCAATCCGGAAGCTAATTTGGTGGAGTTTTTATTTTCACCAGCAGCGGTCTCCACAGAAATAGAGGTGCAGGCCAAAGCTATTGCCATTGACATCATTGAAAAACTCGACATGATCGGCATTTTAGCCGTCGAATTATTTCTAACGGCTGAAGATGAACTACTCGTTAATGAAATTGCCCCTAGACCACACAACAGCGGCCATCATACCATTGAAATTGCGCGCTGTTCACAATTTGAGCAGCACCTTCGCGCAATTTTAAACCTTCCTTTAGGTGATACCGATTTACACAGCGCAGGTGCTATGCTAAACCTCGTCGGCGAAAAAGGTCAAGAAGGACCTGTCCACTACGAAGGCCTTGAAGAAATCTTAAAAATACCAGGCGTTCATCCGCATTTGTACGGAAAGGCGCAAACCAAACCTTTCCGCAAGATGGGACATGTTACCATCAGTGCAGGGCATATGAATGAAGTTCGCGCAAAAGCCCAAATTGTAAAAGACACTATTAAGGTACTTGCTAAAAAATAAAAAGAGCCGCAAATGCAGCTCTTTTCAATGGTCAAGTTGAAGGGTATTCAGCTTATCTGATGACCAGTTTCTTTTGAATGCGCTCACCATTCATTTGCAGTTCTACAATGTAAAGCCCTGGAGCAAAATTGGTTGTATTGAGTCCGATCTCAAAATCACCTTGTAGGCTCCCAAACTGGCGGGCTTGAAGAATGCCGCCTTTGGCATCGAGCACGCGAACACTTACAGGTGCAGCTGTAGGGATATGCAGTGTAATATTTGCAAAATCCGAAGCTGGGTTTGGCGCAACGGTTAACATCTGTGCTAAGTTGGTAAAACTAATTTCTTGTAACCCGGTGGTCACAAATCCATTCTGAATTGCTTCATTGATGGTGGTATACCCTGCGTTATCTATTTTTCCTTGAGGATCGATGAGCATACCAACAATATGCATTTGGGTTTCATCCCAGTTTGCAGGAAGGGTAAAACTAAAATTAGCGGTGTAGGTATCACCAACTGCTGTTGAAGCGGCAATGACACCTGTTTGTCCGGTAAAGCTTGGTGCAATAGCACGTGCAACGTGGTCATAAACCATCTGAGCAGCCGGAACCGAACTTGGCAAGTTCTCATAACCACCCATCACTCCATTATTACCTCCGGCATAGGCATTTGCTTGGTTATACCCAGCTCCGGTTCCCGTAACGCCATCTTCGGTGAGTGCACAGGCCACTTTATAAGAACCATTCGTAGCTTGTAGCATTTCTGTACTGATCGAAATATTGAGTAAACGCGTAGATGGTTCATAGGTTGCGCCATTCGTTAGCACTCCTTTCGGAGCAGTTTGCAAACGGGTAAAGAAATCAGAACTCATTTGAGACGGATCTACATCACCCAAGCGATCGACGACTGCACTTGGGTAACCGCCGATGAGCGTACCTATGCCCGCGTCATAGTCGGCAACCACCATAGGATCGCCGTTGTGTACGGCAATTCCGGCCCAATAACCAGCGTAATCTGCTTGGAATTTATCCATAAATACTGCTCCTCTCGGGCACCACTGACACCATGTACCTGTGGCTTCTTCGCCAACTACAATTTTACCTGCTGCCGGAACAACTGGGTCTACCACTTGGGTAAGTGTATTGTCGTTGGCGTTGTCATCATTGCCACCATTGATATTTGTAATCGTAACCACAGCATTGGAAGCTCCAGCTACTAAATTGAAGCTCGGAATATTTACGCTGTAGCTTGCAATACTAGCTACATTGACACCGGTAACATTTTGGGTGTAGTTTTGTCCATTGTAATTTAAGTTGACATTAAAAGCCGTTAAGGCATTTTGGCCAGCATTAATAATGGAGACTACTGGGCTAACGCTCTGACCTGCTATAAAACCACCCATATCGAGTGAAGCTACCATTGCGTTGAGCGCGGGTAGCGTATAGGTTTGATAATCAAAATTCACGTTGTCCATGAAAAATTGATTGTTTTGCAAAGGGAAAAAATCAGCTGAGGCCACAGCGTTGACACCATTCACCCAAGTACCTACTAATTGGTTATTGATGTATGCTTTCCATACATGGAGTGTAAGATTGGCTTCAATTTTTAAGTTAAACCACGTTGCTTCAGGATAAGTTCCGATACAAAGGTTTGATGTCTGACCGTCATCGATAACTAATTCACCAGCATCCATATGGACATTTAAGGCCCAAATAGAACCAATAGTTTGTGAACCTTGAATGTTGTAGTAAGCGCCTTTTCCAGCATTGACATAAAAATCTGAACTCAATGTAAAAATGCCGTTGTTATAGAGCTGTCCAAAACTAAGCACTACGTCTTGCGGGCCACCACTTGCTGAAGTGGAAGAAAAATAAATTGAATGTGGCGCACTTGCTGCCTGATTATTGGTTGTTGCGGCATCTTCTGCACCTCCTTGGTTACCAGACCAAGTTGTCCAGTTATTTGATTGAGGGCCAATAAAGGAACCCAAAGCATAGTTGTCAAAATTGTCAGAGAATAACTGTGCTTGAGCAGTTTGTGCCAAACAAAGTAAACCAGCAATAAATAGGAATGTTTGTTTCATGGTATTATGGTTTAAGTGTCAAAAGTTACATAAATACCATTAATAAAACTAATTTATGAGTCAACTTTAGATAGATAACGCAATACTTCAGCCGCTCCCATTAGTCCGAAAAGTGCTGGCATATAACTAACGGTGCCATAAAAACTTTTTTTGTAACGCGCTCCATCAGTCATTTTCAAAGAATGTGGCTGTTGTACTTCTGTTGAAAAGACAACCTTGACGCCTCGATAAGATGCATTTTTGCGTTTCATGCGTTTTTTAATGTGCGCGCCCAATTTGCAACCCGCCAATTGTTCCATATTCGCCACTTTTACCTGGCTCGGATCTGTCTTGCCTCCTGCTCCCATGTGCGAAATGATTTTTATTTTCAAGCGTTTACAGGCGAGTATCCATTCGAGTTTTGGCGTAACCGAATCTATGCAGTCCATGACATAGTCAGGTTTCTCATTGGAAAGAATTTCCCAGACTCGCGCCGGGAGTACAAACTCTTCGAGCACTTGAATTTGACACGCAGGATTGATTTCTTTGATGCGTTCGGCTAAAACTACTGCTTTGTTTTTGCCAATTGTTGAATCTAAGGCAGTGAGTTGTCTGTTTTTATTTGTCGGGTCAAAAACATCGCCGTCAATAATGGTCATTTTACCCACACCCGCTCTTGCAATAAATTCAGCGGCATAAGAGCCAATGCCGCCCAAGCCAACAATGATTACATGTGCAGACTGAAGTTGTTCCATACTTTGTGGACTCAGCAGCAGTTCGGTTCTTTCTAGCCAGTTTGTCATTTTCCGATTTTTCGAGGCAAAATTACTATATTCGGCAGGTAAACTAAAATTGCAATATGGAAAATACAAAGAAGAATGGTCACCCAACAGGGCTGTGGTATTTGTTCGGGACTGAAATGTGGGAAAGATTTGGGTATTATTTAATGCTCGGAATTTTCTCGTTGTACATGATTGACGGCTGGAATAACGGCGGAATGGGCTTTGATGCCGAGAAAAAATCTGACATCTACGGAACGTACTTAGGCTTGGTGTATCTCACGCCGTTTATTGGTGGTTTGTTGGCAGACCGCATTTTAGGATATCGCCGCTCTATTATCATTGGCGGCTTAATGATGTCTGCGGGTTATTTTGCGCTTTCATTACACAGCGAAACTTCTTTCTACATCGCACTTCTTCTTATCATCCTAGGAAATGGTTTTTTCAAGCCAAATATTTCTACTCTAGTTGGTAACCTCTATTCAAATGATGAAATGAAAGACAAAAAAGATGCTGGTTATAACATCTTTTATATGGGAATCAACATCGGGGCTTTCATCTGTAACTTCGTAGCGGCCTACATGCGCATCAACTATGGTTGGGGCCACGCTTTTGCTGCCGCTGGTGTCGGAATGCTTATTGGTGTTGGGGTTTTCTTATTGGGCACCAAACACATCAAACATGTAGATGTGGTCAAACCAGTTCAAGATTCAGACATGCCTACCCTGAAAATTCTTTCTTACACAGTTTTACCAATGTTTGTTTTTGGTATTTTAGGCTATATGATACCTGGGAATTTCCTTGGGTCTGATACCAACGATGCGTTTATTATTGGTTGCTTACCTGTCATTGCTTTCTTTATTTACCTTGCCTTTACAGGAGATGCCAAAGAAAGCCGCGCCATTAAAGCTTTGTTAGCCGTTTTTGCCTGTGTCATTCTGTTCTTTGCTATTTTCCACCAAAATGGAGATGCTCTCACTGTTTGGGCTGAAGACCACACAGATCGCGAAATGAGCGCAGGTGTCGCAGATGTTGCTGATAAACTCGGGATGGCTCAGATTGTAGTCAATAATAAAATTGTAAGCGCACCAGCAGCTGAATTCAAAGCTACAATTGATTCTTTAAGAAAGGTTGAAGAGAAAATGCCAGCTGTCTCCAAAAAGGAAATCAAAGCGAAATCTGATTATTCGGCAAATATTTCTCAACTTGAAAAATCTAGAAAATACTTTGAAACACTACCAGCTGACAAAGTACCAGCAGAAGGAAAAGACTTGAAACTATATTCTACTGAGCTTTATCAATCCATGAATCCGTTCTGGGTTGTGGCGCTCACTCCGGTAGTTGTCGGTTTCTTTGGTTGGATGCGTCGTCGCAAGCGAGAACCATCTACGCCAACAAAAATCGCAATCGGCTTGGTCATTACTGCGCTTTCTGCACTCGTAATGGTAGGTGCAGTTTTCGCAACCAATGACATGACCATCAAAGCAGGTTCTATGTGGTTATTTGCTTCTTATGGCGTCATTACCGTTGGTGAGCTTTGCTTATCTCCGATGGGCCTTTCACTCGTTTCGAAACTTTCTCCTCCTCGAATTACTGCACTGATGATGGGTGGTTATTTCTTGGCTATTTCTGTAGGAAACAAACTATCAGGTATGCTCTCTAGTCTTTGGGAAAAGTTCCCTCAAAAAGAAAACTTCTTCTACCTCAACTTTGGACTTGTATTGGCAGCCGCGATCATTTTGATTTTAATGTTAAAATGGCTCAATAGCGTCATGCGTGAAAACAATGTTCAGTAAGACGTTTTGATCAATAGATTTTTAGAAAGGCCCCAATGGGGCCTTTTTTTATTATCTTCACTTTATGAACACACTAGAATCTATCCAAGACTTTAAAGGCACCTACCCCAAACAATTATGGAGCCTCTTTTTTACAGAAATGTGGGAACGCTTTTGTTTTTATGGCAACCGCGGCATGCTCGTAATCTTCATGACAGACATTTTACTGTTCAAAGAAGGTGATGCCCAGCTTAAATATGGGGCAATCCAAGCATTTGTCTATGCCTTTACATTTATTGGTGGTTTGTTTGCCGACAAAATACTTGGTTTCCAGAAATCATTACTTTGGGGTGGTGCACTAATGATACTTGGCAGCACCATTTTGGGTATCGATGCAGCAAACTACTTCTTTTATGGCATCTGCCTCATCATTGTCGGTACAGGTTTCTTCAAGCCCAATATTTCCACAATGGTCGGCGAACTTTATAAGCCAGGCGATGTGCGACGCGACGCTGGCTTCAGTCTTTTTTATGCAGGCATTAATATAGGCGCCCTACTCGGTGGCGGCCTATGCGTTTATGTAGGGAAGTCTTACAGCTGGAATCTTGCGTTCTTGTTATCAGGGATTTTCATGGCCATCGGACTACTCAACTTCTTATTAACGCGCAAAAATCTTGGGCCGATTGGCTTGGTTCCAAATGTGGTGAATCCGGGCACTATTAAACGCAATCAAAATCTGGTTTACGCTGGCACATTGTTGTCATTACCACTGGTTTATATCATGATCAAGAATACGGCATATACCGATATTTTCATGTACATCATTGGCCCTCTCACCCTGATTTTCTTGTTGTTCGAAATGAAAAAGCTCGACGGGGCACAAATCAAACAATTGTTTGCAGCACTCATCTTCATCTTTTTAAGCATTGTATTTTGGGCATTCTTTGAGCAAAGTGGCGGCTCATTAAGTCTTGTTGCCCGTGATTTACTAAGCAACGACTTAGGCCCGATTCAAATCGATCCAAATGTCGTTAACAACAGTGCCAATTCTTTATTTGTAATTCTACTCAGTACAGCAATTGGCGGTCTATGGATTTATCTCAAGAAGAAAAATATCGAACCTAACTACTACCAAAAATTTGGTTTTGCCTTTTTATTTCTTGGCTTGGCGTTCTATATTTTCTATGCGCTGCGTTTTTATTTAAATGCCGAAGGAATGGCTTCTATGTGGGTGTTTACCTTGGCATATTTAGTTATTTCTGTCGGTGAATTATTCCTTTCACCAATAGGTCTTTCTCTCATGACAAAACTTTCCCCTAAACACCTTTGGGGGATCATGATGGGGATGTGGTTCTTAGCTTCCGCATATGGGCAATATTTTGCTGGAATTCTTGGTGCCGGAATGTCAAGTCCTGACGAAAACGCAAGTTTAGCAACCAGACTAGACGGCTACACGCAGGGCTATTTGCAGCTAGCCATATACGCATTTATCACGGGAGGAATTGTCATTGTAGCTTCCCGCTGGCTCAAAGGCCTCATGGAGGCTCAATCAGGACCAGAAGCCTAACCCAAACGTTTCTGCACTAAACTTGCTACCTTCTGATAGAAATGTTGGGGTTGAAAAGTTCGCCATTCAAGTTCATCTAACTCTCCACCCATGGCAAAATAGTGGTCTAGGTGGATGCGCTGAAATTCTTTGCTGACATGGTCATGGAAATTCACCATCGCTACCCAACCGTCTTCGATGTCATCGAACCATTCTTCGTAATAGCAGTCATCTGAAAAATGAAAATTTAAGACATTCTCACCAATCAAAATGAACTGATTAATATCTAAATTGATCAGCTGATCGATCACTTCTCTCTTGAGCACCATAATGTCATTTTCTATGGCATCGTTCCATTCGCCAATGAATTCAAGGACGGCGTATCTTTCTTCGTAATCGACAAAAAGGATCTTTAGAAAAAGTGTTTGCGAACCAAATTCATCCCACTGCGGATGGATATAAAAATTATAGACCGTATTGCTAAATGCAAATTCGCTGTATTCGCGGCCATAAAATGGTGAGGATGGGTCTTCGGCAGCGATGTAATAACCGCGCCAATTATAGAAAGGCTCAACGAAATGCATGCTACAAAATTACGAGGATTCTTGTAACTTTGGGCCGTGGGAAAAGATAAGTTAAAACGATTTGCAGCCATTAAAACGTTCGCAAATGTACACGAGCCCGTCATGGGAGAGCCTTTTGCTTTGAAAGGTAAATGGAGACAAGAAGTTTTTGGCAATAACAATCCAATCATCTTAGAATTAGGCTGTGGCAAAGGCGAATACGCCGTTGGTATGGGCCAGCACTACCCTCATCAGAATTTTATTGGTGTAGACCTCAAAGGAAACCGGATCTATATTGGGGCTAAGGAAGCCCTTGAACTTGAACTCAATAACGTTGCTTTTCTAAGAACGCGCATCGATTTTATTTTGGCCTATTTTGAACCAGGTGAAATCGATGAAATTTGGCTTACCTTTTCGGATCCTCAACCTAAAAAAGCCAGAAAACGCCTCTCCTCGCCTATTTTTACGGCGCGCTACAAACAAATATTAAAGCCAGGCGGCATCATCCATATGAAAACCGATTCTGATGTGCTTTTTGATTACACCCTAGAGCAAATAGAAGAACACGGCCATGAAATGCTCGCTTGCTACCCTGATCTTTACGCAAATTTACCCGAAGACCTCGATCAACAAACCAAAGAAATCTTTCATATCAAGACCTACTATGAAGAATTCTTCAGTAAGCGCGGTCATGTCATTAAATATTGCAAGTTTAAGCTAGCGTAGGTTTTCGGAAGTGAATTACTTTCGAATGAGCGTATAGTTGGCATAATGGGTGTCAATCCCAATCTTTTTGAGCCAATCTTTGAGGATATTTTTGAATCTTTTTTTGTGACGCGTGATATCGGTTTCAAAGTGCCAATTTCTTTTAGCAATTCGGGCTTGTATGCACTGCGGATGTGACCCTTCGAAACGCGCCAATTGATGGATATGATCTTCGTAATCAAAGTGCTCAGCGACCTTGATGTTTTTATCTAGCCAAGCGTCATCGTGCCAAAGTTTGTGGAAGTTTTCTTGTTTGCGCTGCATTGCCCGCGGGTCTTTGACCCATCCGTAATGAAAAACCCTCGCATGAGCAGGTGCAACTTTTAGTTTTTGATCAGGCGCTTTTCGAAAACCTTGTGCATCTCGGTAGGAATAAATACCTCTTCCTGGCTTGATAATACGAATTTCTTTTTTGTACCAATTATTGGAGATGCCAACAAAATCATAGGAGCCATAAAAATGCAAATAATCAAAAAGTAAGCCGTCAACGGCTGTATCATGTTGATATTTTTGCATGGCTGCTAGAATGGCCGGGTGATCTGCTTCGTGGATGACTTCATCGCCTTGTATGTAAAAAGCCCAATCGGAATCGGAGCTTATGGCTGCCAAGGCTTTGTCTGTTTCGACTGCCAAAACAGCGCCATTGGCACGCAGGGTGTCGTCCCAGATGGTTTCAATGACCTTGACTTTGGGATCTATGCCTTGAATAAGTGCTAGGGTTTGGTCCTCAGAATTGCCGACCGCCACAATCACTTCATCGCACAAGGGCAGTATAGATTGAATGGACTCAACTACAGGGTAGTCAAGAGAAATGGCATTTCTGATAAAAGTAAAACCGCTGACTTTCAAGCTTATTTGTCTAGCACCTTAGGGATTCTGAAATAGTCTGAATCTTTTTTAGGTGCATTGCGCAACGCTTCTTCATGAGTAATGCTCTGAACAGCAACATCTTCTCTGAGTCGATTGACTTCTTCGGACATAAAGATAAGCGGCTCCACACCCGTAGTATCAAGTTCGCTGAGTTTATCTACAAAAGCGATCATGCGTTGCATGTCTTGACGAATGGCATCTTTTTCTGCACCTTCAAAAGACAAGCGCGATAAGTGTGCAATATGATCGATAAG
>JBEDCS010000101.1:0-2748 GCA_041176605.1 Bacteroidota bacterium | reverse complement strand
AATTTATAGGAGATCCCGATTCCGATCACAGATTTGAATTGGGTGCGGGGGCCAGTGTTTCCCCATTGATCCGTAATGCGGATGTCGTCATCGTAGATGAGGTTCCATTGTGCAGATGCCGAAATCAAAGAATTGACCCTAAACAACAAGAGTAGTTCGGCATTGACGTCGATGTTTTCAGGGTTGTTGAGGTAATTACTGAAGAGTTCAAGCTTTGATTTCATCTCGATATTTTTGGCGAGCGGCCTATTGTATTTCATTTTTAAATAGGCGCCGTATTCTTGTCGATAACGCAAGCCAGCCGGAACACCAAATGAACCTTTGGCACTCAGTGAGTCATCGAGTACAAAAGTAGATTTCAGGGCAATAGAGGAGAAGAAAATATTGAAGTTGTCGTCTTTGCGAAAGTCGGCACCTAAACCCATATTCAAGAAGCCAGGCGCCATAAAACTTGAAACGGGTACTGAATCATTGGGGTAATTATAGCCATTAATTGATTGCGTCCGAAAGCTACTGGCAAATGTCAGGAAGAAACCTTTTGAGAGTTGCATACCAAAAGTGCTCGATACATCGAGGCGGTCATCGGTTTTTTGAGCGCCAACACCGTTGTTATCGAAGTATTTGATGCCGCCAAGAGCAAAGCTGAGGTCGTTGGTCCATTTGATGTTGTCTTGGGTATAGTAGGCAGAGGCACTTGCCGAGCCAATGAGTGAAATATTGTTGCGCCCACCTGCGTTCCAATTGACAAACGATGTTTGGGTGCCACTGAGCGAATACAAGGATTTGAATTTCCAGTAGGAGAGTGAATCTTGAGCAGAAGCGCAAAACCCCCCACTCAGATTAAACAATACCAAAAAAATGATGTTTCTTTGATGACCAAACATTTCGAAGACAAAAATAATGCGTTTTCTAATTCTACTTTTTGTGTACCTGCCAATTCTTTCAACAACGCACTTTGCACAAAGTGTTCCGGATTATTCGTTGAATAGTTCTTGGGCCGCGCTCCCTGATCAACTTCCTGCTGGTTTGAAAGCCAGGATTTCAGACACTTCTCTTTATCAGCATGCCGATGTCTTTTATGTTTACCCGACATTAAATACCGCCAAAACTGACCGCCGTTGGAATGTCCCATTGGACGACGAAGCACAGCAAAAAAAGGTACTTGAAACAGCGTTGCCGTTTCAAGGTAGTGCATTTGCAGAAGCAGGTCGGTTTTATGCACCGTATTATCGTTCGGCACATTTGCGGTCCTATTATGTCAAAGATCCGAAAGGAAAAGAAGCGTTAGAATTTGCCTATGCCGATGTGCGCGCAGCATTTTTATATTATTTAGAACACTACAATAATGGCAGGCCAATTATTTTGGCAGGTCACAGCCAGGGTAGCACGCACTGCGGCTTATTATTACAAGAGTTTTTTGATGGAAAACCACTGCAAAGTCAGTTAATCGCGGCCTACTTACCAGGCATTGGTATCAAAGCCACTGAACTTAAAAACATACCAGTGCTTACAAGCCCTGCACAAACGGGTGGTTATGTGGCTTGGAATACTTTTAAGAAAAACATTGATCAAAAAGCGTATAACAAATGGTACAAGGGAAGGGTAGCGGTCAATCCCATTACCTGGACACTTGCGCCAAACTCGTCAAAAGAGCAGCACAAAGGGTTTTTATATTTTGATGGCCAAGTTTATTCCCAGCTTTTCGAAGCGCATTTGATAGACGGAGCCATCTGGATTGATCGCCCAAAAGGCAAGTTTTTTTGGCTCAGCCTCACCATGCGCAATTACCACATCGGAGACATCAATTTATTTTGGCAAGATATTCACGATAACGCGAGAGCAAGGGTACTGTCTTTTATTTCTATCAATTAAGTCATCCAATATTTGTTTTTCGAGCTCGTTCTATAAAAAGATTAAAAAATTAGTTTCCTATTAAGGAAACAATTAACTTTAAACTTTGCAACTTGAAAAATCAAAAATTCACAGTAGAATTACTTTCTGACGCCGTAAAGTTCATAGAGCAACAGGAAGAAAAGGCTAGAAAAAAGATTATTTACAATATGACAAAAGCACAATTTTCAAATGACCCAACGCTTTTTAAAAAATTGAATGGACAAATTTGGGAATTCAGAACACTTTACAATAAAAACTATTACCGAATTTTTTCATTCTGGTACGAGACTAAATCTACGTTACCTGTCGTAATATCTACGCATGGTGTAATAAAGAAAAGTAAAAAAGTTGAAAAACACGATCTTGAAAGAGCAATAAGTATCAAGAACCAATTTCTCAATCAAAAAAATTGAAACAATGAAAACAGAAAGTTTAAATTCCCTCACCAATCGAATTATTGGTAAAAAGGGCAGCGTCCAGCGCGAAGTATTTGAAAATGAGCTTCGTCTTGACTTACTAGGTGAAGCAATTCGAGAAGCGCGCATACATAGAAAATTGACACAGGCTGAACTTGGTGCTTTGATTGGAGTTCAAAAAGCCCAAATTTCAAAAATTGAGAACAATACAACATCTGCTCGGTTTGATACTTTGATGAAAGTCTTTAACGCTTTGGACGCAAGCGTATATTTTCGTCTTGAATTATTGCCTAATCATGCTTAAGTTTTTTGTAATTTTACACCAAAATCGACACACCTTATGATACCTTTTGAAAGACGCCACATTGGCCCAGGAGCTCAAGAACAACAAGAAATGTTGAAAGCTGTTGGTGTAGACAACATTGCTACACTCATCGAC
>JBEDCS010000100.1:0-5061 GCA_041176605.1 Bacteroidota bacterium | reverse complement strand
AGGTCTTTGCGGCCAGCATGAATGAGGCCTTTGGAGTCAAACATGAAAATGTTTTCTAGCTTGACACCGAGACGGTTATAAAGTTTGGCACAAGAAAGGGCAGAAGCCCCAGCGCCTGAAACGACAATTTTGACTTTTTCAATTTTTTTCCCGGCCAGCTCAAGTGCATTGATAAGAGCAGCGGCGCTGATGATTGCGGTGCCGTGTTGGTCATCGTGCATAATGGGGATGTCGAGCTCTTCTTTGAGTCTGCGCTCAATTTCAAAAGCTTCAGGTGCTTTGATGTCTTCGAGATTGATACCACCAAAAGTAGGCGCAATGGCCTTTACAGTTTGTATAAAAAGTTCAGGGTCTTTGGCGTCAACTTCGATGTCAAAAACGTCGATGTCGGCAAAAATCTTGAAGAGCAAGCCCTTGCCTTCCATGACCGGTTTTGAGGCCTCAGGCCCGATATCGCCAAGGCCAAGCACTGCGGTTCCGTTAGAAATAACGGCTACAAGGTTTTGCTTGGCAGTATATTTATAGACATCTGCTTTGTTTTCGGCAATGCGCAAGCATGGTTCCGCTACTCCGGGGGAGTAGGCCAAAGAGAGGTCTCGTTGGGAAGCATAGGGTTTTGTTGGTACTACTTCGATTTTTCCGGGTCTGCCACCAGCGTGGTAGTCGAGTGCATCTTGTTTCCTGATCTTAGACATATATATTATTCAGAAAGGCAAATATACGAAAAGCAAACTAATGCTCAGAACGAAAAAAGCGCCCCGAGGAGCGCTTTTTAATTTGATATTTTGGATTTTACAAACCGAGTAAGACTTCCATCGGATCTTTGGCTCCGAAGATCATGCGCTCTGGATTCTCGAGCATTTCTTTGACCTTCACAAGGAAGCCAACAGATTCTTTTCCGTCAATGATGCGGTGGTCATAAGAAAGTGCCACATACATAATCGGACGAATTTCTACTTTTCCGTTGATCGCAACTGGTCTTTCAACCACATTGTGCATGCCTAAAATGGCAGATTGCGGCGGGTTGATAATTGGTGTTGAAAGCATAGAACCAAAAACACCGCCATTGGTAATTGTGAAAGTACCGCCAGTCATGTCTTCGGGGGTCATTTTACCATCGCGTGCTTTAATGGCCAAGCGCTTGATTTCGCGTTCGATTTCAGCCAAACTCATTTGCTCTGCGTTGCGCACAACAGGCACCATGAGGCCTTTTGGCGAAGAAACAGCAATCCCGATATCGGCGTAGTCATGGAAAATCATTTCGTTACCGTCGATTTGTGCATTGACGGCCGGGAATAATTTCAGGGCTTCGGTAACTGCTTTTGTGAAAAAAGACATAAACCCGAGGTTGACTTCGTGGTGCTTGGAAAAGGCGTCTTTGTATTTGGCGCGCACATCCATAATAGGTTTCATGTCGACTTCGTTGAACGTAGTCAGCATGGCGGTTTCGTTCTTAACGGCAACCAGACGCTCTGCAATTTTGCGACGCAGCATTGACATTTTTTCGCGGCTTTGCTCGCGGGTTCCGCCCCAACCTTGTGCAGCTTCAGTGGAGAAACCAGCAGCCATGGCTGCTACGACGTCTTGTTTGGTAATACGGCCATCTTTTCCTGTTGCTTTGACGGCAGCAGGATTGATGTTATTTTCTTTGATGATTTTGGCAGCAGCTGGTGAAGCACTACCCGCAGCATAACTTGCCGGTTGAATTGGGTCCGGATTTGGGGCTGCAGGGGTAGTTGGTGCTGCAGGTGTTGGCGCGGCCTTGACTTCAGGAGCTGGCGCAGCAGCTGCTACAGGGGCAGGCGCGCCCGCAGGGCGCGCTGCACTGGTGTCAATGAGGCAAACCACTTGGCCTACTTTCACGACATCACCTTCTGCAGCTTTGAGTGTAATGATTCCACTTTCCTCGGCAGGCAACTCAAGGGTTGCTTTGTCTGAATCTACTTCAGCAATGGCTTGGTCTTTTTCTACGTAATCGCCATCTGCAACCAACCATGTTGCGATTTCAACTTCTGAGATAGACTCTCCCGGGCTCGGGACTTTCATTTCTAATAGTGACATAAGCTTTCTTTTTTAGACTTACTTCGCGTAGGCAAAGAGATCGTTAAACAATTTTTTAAGACGAATTTCATGTAGTTTTTTGGAACCTTCGGCTGAGGCGGCGCTTGCGGGTCTGCAAATACCGACAAGTGGAATATGACGCAAATTCATGGCCATGTGCATCCAAGCACCCATGTTGGCCGGTTCTTCTTGTGCCCAAATGACATTTTTAGCTTTGTATTTGGCAAGAATAGCGTCAATTTGTTCAGTTGGCAAAGGATATAGTTGTTCGATGCGCACAAATGCCATGTTTTTGACGCCAAGTTCGGCTGCTTTGACCTTCATTTCATAATAAAACTTACCACTACACAGCACCACGGTATCTACCGATTTTGCAGTTGCAGTTGGATCATCGAGAACTTCTTGGAAACGACCTTTGGCCATTTCGTCAAGACTTGAAGTGGCGTCAGGGTAGCGCAAGAGCATTTTTGGAGAAAATACGACCAAAGGTTTGCGGAAATCGCGTTTGATCTGACGGCGCAATAAATGAAAATGATTGGCAGGAGTTGAGGTATTGACAATTTGCATGTTGAGGTCAGCGCATTGTTGCAAGAAGCGCTCCATGCGACCACTAGAGTGCTCAGCTCCTTGGCCTTCATAGCCGTGTGGCAATAACATCACGAGGCCTGTTTGTGTGGCCCATTTGTCTTCGCCTGCTGAAATAAATTGGTCAATCATAATTTGGGCTCCGTTAAAGAAGTCTCCGAATTGTGCTTCCCAAATGGTGAGGCCTGAAGGGTTGGCTAAAGAGTAGCCATACTCGAAACCTAAAACACCGTATTCTGATAAGTGAGAGTTGTAAATGCTGAAGTCGCCTTGTTTTTCTTTGAGCATATTCAGCGTGAGCACTTCTTCTTCGGTGTCTTCTGTTTTGACCACAGCATGTCGGTGAGAGAAAGTTCCACGTTCGACGTCTTGTCCAGAAATACGCACAGCATGACCTTCAGCAAGAAGGGTGGCATAAGCCAACATTTCAGCACTTCCCCAATCGAGTTTATCGCTTTCTATGGCGGCTAAACGGTCTTCAAATATTTTGGCAATTTTTCTGAAGTATTTTTTGCCTTCTGGTAGCGTAGCCAATTTTTTACCGAGTACCAATAACTCTTTTTTGCTGACACCTGTTTCAGGTGAAACTTTGAAATCGGTTTCATTGCCATGGCGGTAGTTCTCCCAAGTGAGGCTTAAGAAATCATAGACCAACGCTTTGTCGTGCTTTCTAGACTGCTCGTATTCTTCTTCCAAGAAGGATTGGTAGCGTTGCTCAAACTGCTTTGCTTCTTCTGAATTAAGAATGCCTTCGCGTTGCAATTGTTCTAAGTAAATCTCTCTTGGATTAGGATGCTTGGCGATGATATTATATAACTTGGGCTGCGTAAATTTTGGTTCGTCGCCTTCGTTGTGTCCATATTTACGGTAACACAACAGGTCGATAAAAATATCTCTGCTAAACGCCTGGCGATATTCCATGGCGATTTCAATGGTAGTAACGATTGCTTCGATGTCGTCACCATTGACGTGGAAAACTGGGCAGAGTGTTGTTTTGGCAATATCTGTACAGTAAGTAGAGGTGCGGCCATCGAGGTAGTTAGTGGTGAAGCCAACTTGGTTATTCACCACAATATGAATGGTACCACCTGTGCGGTAGCCATCTAGACCTGCCATTTGTATGGTTTCGTAAACAATTCCTTGCCCAGCAACAGCAGCATCGCCGTGAATGAGCACAGGGCAAACCTTGTTTTCGGTTTGGTAAACGTGGTCAATTTTGGCTCTTGCAATACCCTCAACGACAGTGTTTACTGCCTCGAGGTGCGAAGGATTAGGGGCGAGGGTGAGGCCAATTTTTTTACCACTTTCAAGTTCAATATGAGAAGTAAAACCTTGGTGGTATTTGACGTCACCATCAAAAGTTGTTTCAAAGTCAAACTCTTTACCTTCAAATTCAGAGAAGATATCGCGTGGGCGTTTTTCAAAGATATTTGCCAATGTGTTCAGGCGGCCGCGGTGTGCCATCCCCATCACGAAATATTCTACACCAAGCTCAGCGCCTTTGTTGACCAAAGTATCAAGTGCTGGAATGAGGCCCTCTCCTCCTTCAATGGAGAAACGTTTTTGACCAACAAATTTCTTTCCGAGAAACCCTTCAAAACCAGTTGCCTGATTGAGTTTTTCATAGATTTTTATTTTGCGTTTTGGATCGAAAACCGGGCGGTTACTCAATTCAATTTTGTTGCGAAACCAATCAATTCTTTCTGGGTCGCGCATGTACATGTATTCGATACCAATGGATTGGCAGTAGGTCAATTCTAAGTGCGCAATGATGTCAGATAATTTAGCAGCACCAATACCGATTTGCTCACCGGCCTGAAAAACTTCATTGAGGTCTTGATCAGTTAGGCCAAAATGTTCAATAGCTAGATCTGGGGTATGTTTGCGGCGATCGCGAACGGGGTTGGTTTTAGTAAATAAATGCCCGCGCGTTCGGTAACCGTTGATCAGGTTAATAACCTTAAATTCTTTGACAAAATTTTCTGGAATTTCACCCGAAGACTCATAGTTGGTTTGGGCAAATTCGAAACCTTCGAAAAACTTAGCCCAACCGAGCTCAACACTCGAAGGATCTTGTTTGTATTGCTTGTATAGATGGTCGATGGCTGAAACATCGGCATTGCCTACATATGAAACTTTATCCATGCTATTTTTTTGCTTTTTAACCCTACAAAATTACTGCTCAATCCTACTTATGTGAAGAAATTGTGAAGTTTATCTTTACACATTTCTCTACGCTGAAACAAAGCCAATCTTAAGGTGTTAGATTACCATGGAGCGGTCTATTTTTTTAATTTTTCCCAATCAGCTATTCGAGTTGGCACCTAGGATTCAGGAGGTCACTGAGGTGTGGTTGTTAGAAGATGAATTGTTTTTCAATCAGTATCATTTTCATCAAAAAAAATTGGCATTTCA
>JBEDCS010000099.1:0-3989 GCA_041176605.1 Bacteroidota bacterium | reverse complement strand
CCAATTCCTACTGCCTGGCCTATTTTGACATCCCAATTCAGAATCATGCCGTCAGTAGGGGCGTAAATGTTCTTTTTGTCAAGGAGTTTTTGTGTGTAGTTGCGCTCTGTTTGTACTTCAGCGAGTGCAGCATTGGCCTCGGCTAAATCTGCTTTGGCAATGGCAAGATCTGCTTTCAGATTGCTGTAAATACTTTCTGAATCAAAAGCCGCTTTTTGAGTTCCGGCATTCGCATCGGCAAGATTTCTATCGCGCTTGCGTTCAATATCGGCCAAATTTACTTTGAGTTCAATTGCGGCAATCTTGGCCTCTAAACTTTTGATGCGTTGTTGACGCGTTTGTGCTTTGGCCTGGCTTTGCTGAACCTGAGCTTGGTCTAAAGATTGATCAAGTGAAACCAAGAGGGTTCCTTTTTTGACGAATTGACCTTCTTGTACGTGGATTTGAACAATTTTACCGGCAATTTCTGCGCCTATTGGACTGATTTTCGCAGCAGGCTCTATGCGCGCAATGCCGATGATTTTATCAATCTTGTCAACTTTGTATTTTTCTACACTGACTTTCTTTTCTTCTTTGGCGCCACAGGCACTGAGGACAAGTGTAAGTAGGATTGGCGTGATGAATTTTGTTTGCATATTAATGAATGGCTAATTTTTGTGAGAGGTCTTTTTTGGAAATTTCTGTGGCACGGCCCGCTTCTACTTCAATGATGCGGTCGGCGTATTGCAACAGTCTGGGATCGTGTGTAACCACACAAACGGCCTTGCCCTTGCGCGCTAGGTTTACGAGTTCTTGCATGACGGTAGAAATGGAATTGGCATCCAATGAAGCCGTGGGCTCATCGCACAAAACCAACTGCGGATCAGTCACTAATGCACGAGCAATAGCTACACGTTGTTGTTGGCCGCCTGAGAGCTGTTTGGGTAAATTAACTTTGCGATCGAGCATACCAACAAGTTCAAGTGCATCAAGTGCTTTTTGCTTGGCCAAAGCTCTGGGTATCTTTTTGAGCTGCAGCGGCATCATGACGTTGTCTAGTGCGTTGAGTGGTGCAATTAAATTAAAACTCTGAAAAACAAAGCCAATCGTATGCAAACGCAGCGCAGCTAATTCTTTCTGATTGAGTTCATTGACCAATTGGTCCTTGACCCAGAGTTGACCATAGGATGGGTAAATCACACAACCGAGTAAAGAGAGTAGGGTTGTTTTTCCAGAGCCAGATGGCCCAATAATCAGAAGTAATTCACCTGCACGAATTTCGAGATCAACGGGTTGCAGCGCAACAATCGTTTGGTCACCGACTTGGTATTCTTTACCTACGCCTGCAAGTTTGGCAATCAGATTCATGATAATTTGAGTAAGCGTTTGATCCAGTCCATTTTGGAATGGGTATACGGCGGATACTTCAAAGATACCTCAAATAAACGTGGTTTTTTAAAAACGGATTTATAATGAGAAAAAGTATCAAAACCGGCCTTGCCATGATAACTTCCGGTGCCGCTCTGACCAACACCTCCAAAAGGCAGGTTCGGATTAGTGATGTGCATGATCGCATCATTGATGCAACCTCCCCCGAAAGAAAGTTCATTCAGCCAAGAGTTTTGCTCTTTCGAATCATTTGAAAATAAATAGGCAGAAAGCGGCTTTTCTTCATTTTTGATGTAGTGTAAGACGTCTTGAAAATTTGAATAAGAAATTAATGGAAGTATCGGCCCAAAAATTTCTTCTTGCATCACGGCATCCTCCAAATTTACATCTCTCAGGAGCGTAGGTTCAATAGTGCGATTGGTTCGATTGACTTTTCCTCCGAATGCGATCTTCTCTTTTTCTAACAGACGCTCCAACCGATCAAGATTGCGCTCGTTAATGATTTGTACGTAATTATTGGCGCTCAGGTCGTACGCATTTTGTTCAATTTGAGCCTGTAAAAGAGCTAAACTCTCTTCGTAAATGGACGCGTGCACAAAAACATAATCTGGGGCTATGCAGGTTTGTCCGGCATTTAGAAATTTCGCCCAAACCAAACGTTTGATGGCCGTGGGTAAATGAGCGCTGAGCGTTAGGATTGCAGGGCTTTTGCCACCAAGTTCAAGTGTAACTGGCGTAAGGTGCTTAGCAGCAGCCTGATAAACAATACGACCTACAGCAGGGCTTCCTGTAAAAAAGATTTTATCGAAGCGTTGTTCGAGCAATTGTGTTGTTTCTTCAACACCACCTTGAATTACTGTAAATACGGAAGGTTCGAAATATTGAGCTACAAGGGCGGCCATGCAAGCTGCACTATGGGCGGCCAGCTCAGATGGTTTGAGAATGACGGTGTTTCCGGCGGCAAGTGCTGCGATTACAGGCGCCAAAGATAACTGAATCGGGTAGTTCCATGCGCCAATAACCAAGCATTGACCAAGAGGTTCCGGGATGACATACGACTTACCAGGCCAATTGACTAGATTCGTGCGGACTTTCTTCGCTTTCATCCATTTAGGTAAAGCGCGCAAAGCCTCTTCGATATCTTTGATTAAAATTGCATATTCAGTCAAGAAGGCCTCGTGGGCCGACTTATGAAAATCGGCATGCACGGCTTCATAAATTTTGGCTTCATTTTCTTCAAGCATTTGCTTGAAGCGCAGCAAGGTTGATTTTCTAGCTGCTATCGACAGCGTTTGCTGGGTATTTATATACTGGCGTTGTTGTCTGAGAAGGTCGCTGAAGTTCATGTTGAAATTGATTTTTTGCCTCATTGTGAACATTAATGAACCTAAAAAGTTCAAAATATGAGGCTTTTATCCCTGAGTAAATGTAACAATTGTATCTTTGAATGAAACTAATTGCTTAGCAACTAACAATACATTTTATGAAATCTACCAAAATTATCTACTGGGCCACGACAACTTTAATCTTTCTTTTTGAAGGTCTGATGCCTGCCTTGACTTCACAAACAGAAATGGCCAAAGAAGGCCTCAATCATTTAGGTTATCCGGCCTATTTCGGACTTGCGCTCGTTGTTTTTAAGGTGCTTGGTACTTTGGCGCTCATTATTCCACAAGTTCCAAAAACATTAAAAGAATGGGCCTACGCGGGCTTTGTTTTCGATTTTATTTTTGCTGCGATCAGCCATTGGGCTGTCGATGGCTTCGGAATGGATGCTGTATTCCCGTTGATCATCATGGCGGTATTGTTGGTATCTTACCGCAGCTATCATCAATTGCAATCTACTGAAAATTAGAAGCTTTGCCGGAAATACAACCGAATAACCCCCTTCATGGTGTCAAATTAGCTCAAATCCTTGAAGAGCTTGTAGAAAACTATGGTTGGGAACACATGGCTTTTAAGGTCAATATCAATTGCTTTAAAATCGACCCGTCTATCAAATCAAGCTTGGTTTTTCTCAGAAGAACCGCTTGGGCTAGAAATAAAGTAGAGGCCATGTATTTAGAGATGGTTAAAAAAAGAATAGCAAAATAATATCATTGTAAATAAATGGAACTAACGCTTACCACACCGGCCTTGCTCTTTTCTTCGATCTCATTGATTATGTTAGCCTATACCAATCGATTTTTGGCATATGCCAACATTATCAGGAATTTACATGCCGCTTACAAAACTGATCCGAACAAAATCTTAAAAGCGCAGATTGTCAATATTAGAAAAAGACTTTACCTCACCAGATCCATGCAAATTTTCGGAATCACAAGTTTATTGCTTTGTGTGCTTTCCATGTTCTTTATTTATATCCATCAAGAATTTTTTGCAGTTTGGATTTTTGGCCTTGCCCTTATTTTACTGATTATTTCACTCTCCTTATTAATTTGGGAAATTCAAATTTCCGTAAAGGCCTTAGAATTACATCTAGAGGACATCGAGTCTTAGCTTATTTTTAAGAAACAAGGTTCAAAAGCAAACTTTCTTGATGAGCTCGTGTTTAATCAACAAAGCAAACGCCATGGACCATTCTGGTTATATTTTCACACCTTACGCCGCTCCTGATCAGA
>JBEDCS010000098.1:0-17829 GCA_041176605.1 Bacteroidota bacterium | reverse complement strand
GACCTCTGCGCCTCTATCCAAAATAGCATCGTTTCTATTCTGTTACACAAACTCGAAAAGGCAGTAAAAGCCACAGGTATTCAAACAGTGGCAATTGCCGGTGGTGTGTCGGCAAATTCAGAATTGCGCAAACGCTTACTCGAAAAGCAAACAGAGGGTTGGCAAGTAAGTATTCCAAAGATGAGCTATTGCACAGACAACGCAGCAATGATCGCCATGGCGGGCTCTTTTTATTTAGCCGAAGGCCAGACCGTAGGGCAAAATACAATAGCAGATCCACGCCTCAAATGGTAACCTTAGGCACAAATTGTTGCCAATATTTTTTGTAATTTCGAGAGTTCTTAGTTTTCAAATCATGCGATTCGCACTTCAATTATTCGTATTCTTCTCTCTCTTAAGCACTTGGGCTTTTGGACAAGAGAAAATTCAATGGAGTTTTGAATTCAATCCAAACCCGGCTTCGCTTCAAATCAGTGCCAAAATTGAAAGCGGCTGGCACCTATATGCGCTAGATTTAGATCCAAGTATTGGCCCCGTTCCAACACAAATTGTTTTAGAAAAAAATAAAGCTATACAAGTTCTAAATTCATTCGAAGTAGCGACCAAAGCCAAGCAATCCTATGATCCTAATTTTGGAGCAGAGGTTTCCTACTTTGAAAATAGCTTCGAAGCGCGCAACCGAATCAAAGTCAAAAAACCAACCACAGTAAAAGGCGAGCTCACTTACATGCTTTGCGACGACAAGCGTTGTTTGCCCCCTCAAACCGTGCCTTTTGAAATCAAGGTCACACCCTACACATTAGAAAAACCAAACTAACACCAATGAAAGCTCTTCTATTTAGCATCCTCTTTTTAGGCTTATCCTTTACAAGCAGCTCCCAAGATTTCATGAATCAGTTCATCAAATGGAGTTGTAGTGTAGAAAAAATCGACGAGAGTCATGCCAATTTGGTTTTTACAGGCAAACTGATTCCTGAATACCATATCTTCAGTATCAAGCATGACCCAATGGCAGCCGACGGCACAGGTATTGTTCCTGAGTTCAAATTCAAAACCGATAAAAACTTTAAAACTGTTGGTAAAGTATTTGAAGTAGGTATACCACTTGTGCAAAAAGACGAGCTCGGCACCTCTTTGTATTTCGAAAATAAAGCCATCTTCAAACAAAAAATTGAGATTTTAAGTGATCAAGCTTTCACAGCCAATTGCAATCTATTTTTTCAACTCTGCAACCACGAGGGTTGTTTACCCCCATTTGACTACACCGCAAAATTCAAAGTAACGGGCTACAAAGCTTCCGGTGCAGCTGCAGCAACTATTGACACAACCGCTACTTCGCAGAACACAACTGCAGATACAAATAGCTCTGAAACAACCATCAAACAAGCATCAACTCCGATCCAACAAAAAGAAAAAAAGAAAGATTCTAACTTGGTGATTTTCATCGCAGGCTTCATCGCAGGTTTAGTTGCCTTGCTCACTCCTTGTATGTTCCCTATGATTCCAATGACGGTTACTTTCTTTACGAAGCAATCTAAAACACGCAGCGAAGGAATTTTCAAAGCCTTGATTTATGGCGCTTCAATTGTCTTGATCTATGTTGCTTTTGGTCTCATCTTCACCGCCATCATGGGCCCACTTGGCCTCAATGACCTCTCGACAAATGTCTGGATGAACCTCATCTTCTTCAGTATTTTTGTGCTGTTTGCCTTTTCTTTCTTGGGCGCTTTTGAAATCCAATTACCGAACTCTTGGGTCAATAAAATGGACAAACAAGCAGACCGTGGAGGTTACCTCGGCATCTTCTTCATGGCCTTTACACTTGGCTTGGTTTCTTTCTCTTGTACCGGGCCAATCATCGGAAGCTTACTTGTTGAAGCAGCAACCTCTGGCTCCTACCTCACCCCAGCTGTGGGCATGACCGGCTTCTCTTTGGCGCTTGCCATTCCATTTACGCTCTTCGCCATTTTCCCAGGATGGCTCAACTCTTTGCCGCAATCTGGTGGCTGGCTCAATTCAGTAAAAGTTGTTTTGGGGCTTACCGAACTAGCACTTGCGCTCAAATTCTTATCGTCCGTAGACCTCGCCTACCACTGGGACCTCCTCACCCGCGAGTGGTTTGTTGGCATCTGGTTTGTTTTGTTCTTTATCATGGGAATCTACCTCCTCGGCAAATTGCAGTTCTCCCATGACTCACCCGTTCAAAAATTGAGCGTAACCCGCTTTATGTTTGCACTTTTGGCACTTGTTTTCTCCGTGTACCTTTTCACAGGTATGTTTGGCGCTCCGCTCACACTCATCGATGGCATTGCACCGCCGCGTACGCACTCCGAAGACAACTTCCGTTGGGTCAATGGAGGGCAAGAAACAGGCTTAGTCGAAGACTCTGTATCCGCTGCATTTGCAGCCGACATGCACCCAGTAGGTGATGGTTCTATTTTAGTGTTCCATGACCTCGAAAAAGGCCGTGCTTATGCTAAAAAACGCAACTTGCCAATTTTGTTAGATTTCACCGGACACGCTTGCCAAAACTGTCGCAAGACAGAAAGCACCGTCTGGACCAACGACGAAATCCGCCCGTTGCTACAAAAGAAATTTGTGATCATTTCATTGTACGTAGACGACCGTGAATTACTTCCAGCAAACGAACAACGCGTTTCTAAACTCAGCGGCCCGATCCGCACAGTAGGCAACAAATGGGCCGACTACCAAATGACGCGCTACAAAAGCTTCCAGCAACCTTTGTATGTCGTCACCGACCACGAAGGCAACGACCTCACGCTCGCCATTGGCTACACACCAGACATCAAGTCTTACAAAAAGTTCTTAGAAGGTGGTATGCAGCGTTTTGGGGGGCAATGATTGTCTGCATTGCCGAAAAGCCAAGTGTTGCCCGTGATTTAGCGGAGATTTTAGGTGCCAAGAACCGCAAGGATGGCTACCTAGAAGGCAATGGCTATGCTGTGACTTGGGTTTATGGCCATCTGTGTTCACTCAAAGACCCTGAAGACTACAACCCTAACTGGAAATACTGGAAATTAGAAGATTTACCAATTATACCTGCCCAATTTGGCATCAAGCTGCGCGGAGACGACGGCGCCAAAAAACAATTCCATGTTATTGAGCGCCTGATTAGCCAAGCTACAGAGGTGATCAATTGCGGAGATGCCGGGCAAGAAGGAGAACTCATTCAGCGCTGGGTGCTGCTTAAGGCCAAATGCAAATTGCCGGTCAAGCGGCTCTGGATTTCTTCTCTGACCGAAGAAGCCATTAAAGATGGTTTTAAAAAACTAAGGCCCGGCTCAGATTTTGACCGCCTTTTCGCCGCAGGCAACGCCAGGGCGGTTGGGGATTGGGTCTTAGGGATCAACGGTACGCGGCTTTTTACACGCAAATATGGCCGTGACAAACAAACGCTTTCCGTTGGGCGCGTTCAGACACCAACGCTTGCCTTAATTGTTCAGCGTCAAAAAGAAATAGAAGCCTTCAAAAGCGAAACATTTTACGAACTCAAAACAATTTATCGAGAAACAGAGTTCAATTGCCAAATTGATCGACTCAAAACCAAAGAAAAAGCGCAAAAAGGGCTCGATTATCTCCAAGGCAAACCCTTTGAAATCATCAGCTTTGAGCAAAAAGATGCCAAAGAAGGCAATCCAAGACTCTATGACCTTACTTCGCTTCAGGTAGACGGCAACCGTTATTATGGCTACTCTGCAGAAGAAACCCTCAATAAAGTCCAGAGTCTTTACGAAAAAAAATTAGTGACCTACCCGCGTGTAGACACCACATATCTTTCTGAAGATCTACACCCAAAAATTCCCGGGATTCTCAGTGGCCTCCGAGACTACAAGCGTTTTACGACAGCGCTCGAAGGCAAGCCAATCAAGAAATCCAAACAAATTTTTGACGACAAGAAAATTACAGATCACCATGCGATCATCCCAACTGGTGTGGCACCATCTGGTATCAGCCCCGATGAGCAACGTGTATACGACCTCATTGTCCGTCGGTTTATAGCCGCTTTTTACCCAGAATGCAAAGTATCGAATACTACAGTTATTGGAAAAGTGGAAGCGCTCGAGTTCAAAGCAACTGGCAAGCAAGTGCTCGACAAAGGTTGGAGGGTCGTTTACGAAGACTTAAAAGCCCAACAAACAAGCCCTGAAGATAAAATACTCCCGCATTTCGAAAAAGGAGAAAATGGGCCACATGAACCTTTCATCCACGAAGGTAAAACCAGCGCGCCAAAACCCTACACTGAAGCTACCCTACTGAGGGCGATGGAAACAGCAGGCAAACTCGTAGAAAATGAAGAAATGCGCGAAGTCATGAAAGAAAATGGCATTGGCAGACCTTCAACTCGTGCAAGTATCATCGAGACTTTATTCAAGCGTCAATATATCGAAAAGAAAAAAAAGAATCTTTTTGCAACTCCAACAGGAATGGCGCTCATCGACAAGATATCTTTTGACCTGCTGAAAAGCCCCGAGTTAACTGGGCAGTGGGAACACAAATTGCGCATGATCGAACGCGGCACTTATGAAGCACAAACCTTCAAAGATGAATTGTTTGTGATGGTACGCGAGCTCACCGATCAAGTGATTTTCAATCATTAAACGCCTTTACATGCGCTGCGGCGCTTCTACGCCTAATAAACCAAGCGCTTGAGCTAATACCTGACGAACCGTAGCACTTAATGAAAGCCTGAACTGACGCACGGATGCATCGGGTTCTATAACTATTTTAACACTTTGGTAAAAAGTATTGTACAGCTTCACCAACTCATAGCTGTAGTTAGCCAAAAGCGCAGGTGAATACCCTTTGGCAGCCTCTTCCAAGATGGTGCCAAACAAGGCCAATTGCTTGATGATTTCCTTTTCCTCAGTGCGCATTGGCGTGGTCAAAGAAAGTGTTGTTTGTACATAAGCAGCCTTCTCTAAGAGTGTAGAGATACGTGCATGGGCATATTGCAAGAACGGGCCGGTGTTGCCTGTGAGGTCGATAGATTCTTCCGGATTGAACAACATGCGTTTTTTCGGATCGACTTTTAACAAGTAATATTTGAGGCCACCCAAGCCAATTTGTGTGTAAAGTTGCTCGCGTGCATCGTTGTCGAGGCCTTCTAAATGGCCACGCTCTTGGGTCATTTCTTTGGCTTTCTCAATGACTTCTGCCATGAGGTCGTCGGCATCTACAACTGTTCCTTCTCTTGATTTCATTTTACCGCTCGGGAGATCAACCATACCGTAGCTCAAATGAAAACAATTGTTAGCCCAGGCGTAACCTAATTTTTGAAGGATTAAAAACAACACTTTAAAGTGGTAGTCTTGTTCATTACCAACGGTATAAACCATTCCGTGTAAATCCGGAAAATCTTTAAAGCGGTCAATGGCGGTGCCGATATCTTGGGTCATGTAAACAGCTGTGCCATCTGAACGCAAGACTAATTTTTCATCGAGCCCATCTGAGGTGAGGTCTATCCAAACAGAACCGTCGGGTTTCTGATAAAAAACGCCGCTTTTAAGGCCCTCCATGACTTGGTCTTTGCCGAGTAAAAAAGTGTCGGATTCGTAATAAAGCTTGTCAAAAGACACGCCCATTTGCGCATAAGTTTGGTCAAAACCAGCATATACCCAACCGTTCATGGTTGTCCAGAGTAGGTAAACCTGGGGGTCGCGGGCTTCCCACTTCACCAACATTTCTTTAGCTTCTTGTAAGATCGCTGTTTGGTTTTTGGCTAATTCCTTGATTTTATCATCGAGTGCAGCTACTGCTTTTTCGTCTTTACCTTCCTTAGCTTTTTCAAAATTGAGCACTGCTTCTTCAATGGCAGCTGGGGTGTCAGAAAAGTTACCACTTTGCCATTGTATCATGATTGCCTTCGCTTCAATTTGGAGTGCTCTATCGAACTCGACGTAGTATTTTCCCACGAGCTTATCGCCTTTCAGACCTGTATTGGCTGGTGTTTCACGCTCACCGCGCGCATTGACGGGGGAGAATTTTTCCCACGCAAGCATTGATTTACAAATATGAATACCGCGGTCGTTGATGACTTGTGTGCGCACAACTTTGTGCCCTATGGCGCGCAAAATTTCGGCAACAGAAGCCCCCAAGAATATATTGCGCAAATGACCTAGGTGTAAAGGTTTGTTGGTATTGGGTGAGGCGTATTCCACCATGACCGTAGGCTTAGAGTTGGCTGGCGCAAGCCCATAGTTGGGTTGAGCTTGCATTTGGTTGAGCTGCTCAAGCCAAAACGCATTCGTAAATACAATATTTAAAAAGCCACTCACTACATTGCAATGAGAAACCCCTTCGATGTTTTGTTCAATCCAATTTTTGAGTTTTTCTCCTGCCTCCTGTGGAGCGCAACGCAAGATTTTTACAAATGGAAACACTACTAATGTTAAATCACCTTCCATATCGCGGCGGGTGATTTGAAATTGAATGAGCGTATCTGAAATGGCTGTACCAAACAAAGTTGGTGCAGCTTCAATGAGTGCTTTTCGGATGAGTTGTTCCATGAATTACTGAAGGTGGCTTATGATATTCTCAATTAAATATAGGGCTTGCTCGGCCATTTTGTTTTTTTCGTCGTCTAAACATGGATTCACCTCTACAATTTCCAAGGCACAGAGTCTTGGATCTTGTGCAAAAAATTGAAGTAAGGTATTTGCCTCGGCGAAGCTAATGCCATTGGCAACAGGTGTGCCTGTTCCGTAAGAAGTTTCTAGGGGGTCAATACTGTCTACATCAAAAGATACATAGAGTAAATCACAAGCTGCTAAACTTTGGGTAATTTCTTGAAGGCAATTTTCTAGCCCCTTCTGACGAAGTTCTAGTACGGTAATATTTCTGAGCCCTAATTGGACCATTACGGCTTCTTCCTCAGCTTCGGTATCCCTGACACCAATATAAATGAGGTCTTCGGGTCTGAATGCTTTAGATTTGAGGGCATTCCAATGACTTTGAGTTTGGGTATCCAAATCATTTTTTGCAAGATCAAGATGGTCCAAACCTAAGGCTGCAGCGATTGGCATACCATGCATGTTACCAGAAGGAGTGGTATAAGGAGAATGAATATCGGCATGCGCGTCTATCCAAATGACACCGATGCGTTGGTCAGGAAATTTCTTCTTTAAAGCCGCTAGCGTACCTGCGGCAGAACTGTGGTCGCCGGCAATCAGAAGCGGAAATGCATTTTGCTCAATGCTTTGCGAAATGTTTTGAGCTAAAGACACAAATACTTTTTGCAAGCCATCGATGTTCTTGGCAAACGGATAAGGGCTCTTGCGGTCTAGCAATTCGTTGAAATGCGCGATTGTCTTGACCTCGTGATCAGCAAATAAAGTACTGCCTTTGGTTCGGGCGGCTGCCCTAATTGCTTCTGGGCCTAGCGAGGCACCTCGTGTACCCGCACCTATCTCAGAAGGATTGAAAATAAAGTGTATTGCTTTTGGCATAGTGGACCCTTTGGGGGCTATGGCAAAGATAAGATGAAAATCTTCAAAAAATGCCTCAATTTGAGCGAAGCAGCACAACTATTCTTAGCTTTGTTCATGTTCAAATCAACGGTGACGCTTTTTTTCATGATGACCACACTCCTAATAATGGCTCAAAAACCATTCGTAGGTAGCTTAGAATACAACATCACTACGATAGATTTGATAACCAATGACACCTTAAATGGCAAGTTATTTATTTACGCCCGTGACTCAATTGTTCGGATCAATTACCGCATGGCAAATGGGAAAAATCAAGAAACAATTCACCATTTAAAAAAGCATAAATTACTCTCTCTCATCGAAATTGATAGCCTATACTTTGCCGTTCAAATTAAAGATACCGCTGCAAAAAGCACATCCATTGTGTACCATAAAAATAAAGCTCGCCAGACCATTGCCGGTCAAAAATGTCGAGAAGCCAACGTAGAATTTCCGAATGGAAACACCTTGATTTTTTATACCAAAGAAATTGATGCTCAGTATTTTGTTGGCTTAAACAATGCACCTGGCCTTCCCACCAAAGGGCAATTTCCTACAGAAAATGGTTTATTAGCTTTTGAATTGCAAAAAATTGATCGCCGCACACCGCCACAAAGCCTCTTTGTACCCGATAAAAAATACAAAGTGTTAAGTCTTGATGGTTTTATACAATGGTCTAAAGGACAATAACTTACATCTTTGACTTCCAAACTAACACCGAGGTGTTTATAGGTTTCTTTGAATGGCACTTTTGATGTACCACTTTAGCGTATTTTCGTTTGATTACACGCAAAAGTAACATGGAAGACAACGAATACATCCCAAAATCAAGCGCAAAGCCCTTTCAGCAAAAGGAAGAACCTATTGCTGAGCCAAGAACTAAAAAAGCTGCTGCGAACCCATCTAAACCCCAAGAAGAGAAGAAAGCGCGCAGTGTTGGCGACCTAAAAAACCGCTTTGATTTGAGCAAAATCAAATTGGTGACAGGAGCGATACTCTCGTTACTCAGTATTTATTTGCTTTTGGCTTGTGTTTCTTATCTTTTTACCTGGAAGCAAGACCAAGATCATCTATTGAACCGCAATTTTTTGGGCTATATCTTTAATCAGGATGTTCCGGCTGCTGAAAATTGGCTCGGTAAATTTGGTGCGTGGAGCTCCCATTTTTTGATCTACGAAGGATTCGGAATTGGTGCTTTTGGACTTGTTTTCATTATGTTTTTGATCGGCGTTCGGGTGCTCTTCAACACTACCCTACTCCCACTTCAAAGAGCAATAACCATTACGATAGCCTACTTAATTTGGGGTTCTATTTTTTTAGGATTTTTCAGTCCACAAGTGAGTTATGCAGGCGGAACTTTCGGGTTTTATATCAATGAATGGCTGCAACTTACCCTCGGTAATTTCGGTGCGTTAATGTTGCACCTCGTCACCTTCTTTGTATTGACCACCTTGCTTTTCAATCCTAATTACCGCGCTCTATTTGCGCGTATATTTAACAACAAGGCCGATGGCGCCAAAGCTCAGGATCTTCAAGACAGCGCAGCTCCTTTTGACGATTTGTATGTCGTTAATACCATCCGCGAGGATCAAATCAAGGCAGATGACGTTTCACAGACCGTACACTTTGATGACGATGACGTCTTTGAAGAAGAAAGCGAACTGATTGTTTCTATCAAAGAAAATGAAATACAAGCACCCATTTATTCAACAGAAGAAAATGCTTTTGATGACGAAACGCCAACAGCTGACCTTGAAAATAGCTTTGAAATCGAATTAGGTCAAGACCCTATTGAACCCACACCAATTGTCAATACTGCACCTGCTGCAGGGCTTAGCCTCAGCGACGAAGAAAACGTAGCTAAAAACTTGGTTCGCGAATTCGGTGAATACGACCCAACTAAAGACCTCGATGGTTATTTACTCCCTCCTCTTGATCTCATGAAAGACTACGCTACAACAGGTGTATCCGTGAGTAAAGAAGAACTCGAGACCAACAAAGACCGCATTGTTGAAACACTTTCGCATTATAAAATTGACATCGCTAAAATCAAAGCAACTGTTGGGCCAACTGTGACACTTTATGAAATCGTCCCTGCTCCAGGTGTGCGCATTTCAAAAATCAAAAACCTCGAGGATGACATCGCATTGAGTTTGTCGGCACTCGGGATTCGTATCATTGCACCTATTCCTGGAAAAGGCACCATTGGTATCGAAGTTCCGAATTCAAATCCAGAAATGGTCTCTATGCGTTCTTTGATCGCCTCGGATAAATTTCAAAACTTTGACGGCGAATTACCTATTGTCATGGGTAAAACGATTACCAACGAGACCTACGTTTTTGATCTCACCAAAATGCCGCACTTACTTGTTGCAGGCGCAACTGGCCAGGGTAAATCTGTTGGGCTCAATGCCATTCTTATTTCCATTCTTTACAAAAAGCATCCTGCGCAGGTCAAGTTTGTATTGGTGGATCCTAAAAAGGTGGAGCTCACCCTCTACAACAAAATAGAACGTCACTTCCTGGCTAAATTACCCGGTGAGGAAGATGCCATTATTACAGATACATCCAAAGTGGTCAATACCCTCAATTCGTTGTGTATCGAGATGGATGATCGTTACGAATTATTGAAAGATGCTGGTGTCAGAACCATCAAAGAATACAATGCTAAATTTATTGGCCGCAGACTCAATCCGGAAAAAGGTCACCGCTATCTTCCGTATATCGTGGTTCTGATCGATGAGTTTGCAGACCTCATCATGACTGCCGGAAAAGAAGTAGAGCACCCAATTGCAAGGATTGCACAATTAGCGCGTGCCATTGGGATCCACTTAATTGTAGCTACCCAACGACCATCTGTGAATGTGATAACGGGTATGATCAAAGCCAATTTCCCGGCGCGTATTGCATTTAGGGTCTTATCAAAAATTGATTCCAGAACGATTCTTGACGCCTCGGGTGCTGATCAATTGATTGGTCGAGGTGACATGCTGATTTCTACAGGCTCGGACATGAAACGCTTACAGTGTGGTTTTGTAGACACGCCAGAAGTAGAGGAAATCTGTAGCTTCATTGGCTCACAGCGCGCATATCCCGAAGCACTTATCTTGCCTGAATACGTAGCTGAAGGCGCTGATGGCGGCGGCGATTTCGACATGAACGAAATTGACCCCATGTTTGTCGATTCAGCACGCATTGTAGTAATCAACCAACAAGGCTCAGCGAGTTTATTACAACGCAAGCTGAAGCTCGGATACAACAGAGCCGGACGCATTGTGGATCAATTGGAAGGCATGAATATCATCGGGCCTTTCCAAGGAAGTAAAGCCCGTGAGGTATTGTTCTCTGACATCGATAGCCTCGATGAATTCTTAAAAGTAAAAGGACTTATTTAACCCTGTTGAGGCCCAGTGCCTTGAGCAATATTTTTGGTAAATGCTTGAGTGCTTTGCCTTGTTTGAGGTGGATATACCAACCCCACTTTTTCATGACTGGCACTTTGTGCGTTTCGACAAATTCTATCCAATAACCATCCGGGTCTTCAATGTATGAAAAGCGCCCTGCCGCTTCTCCCATGTCAAATGAATTTGCCGAATCTACAGTAAAAGGAGTGCCAAATTGTTCGCAACGTGTTTTTAGCGCATCCATACCTTGTACATCAAAACACAAATGGATAAAGCCCCAGTCTCCCCAAAAACGGTTTTCAAAGATAGGTCTGGCCACATTTGGCGTTTGTAACTCGATGAGTTCAATTTCTGTAATGCCTAATAAATCGGCAAAATATCCAGATCTAACTTTTGGATGTGTCAATAATACCCTGCGAAAAGCGGCTTCACCTCTTGGCATGAAATGATATTCTTGCTGCGCTCCATCGACATCATATACTTGGTGCTCATAGGCTAGTAAATCTCGATAAAATGCAAGGCTTTTATCCATATTCGAAACACCAATAACAGCGCCCGCTACACCCCCACATTTTGAAGGATGCTTGCTTGCTGCAAACCAAGATGCGCCTTCAATGATTTGAAAATAATTGCCATTTGGATCTTGTACGTAGCAAGTTTGGCGACCTGCCGGATCTTGAAAAACCTCGCTGACCTGAGCACCCATTGAACTGAGGTGCTTTTGGGTATGGGCAACATCTGCCGATTTAATTTTACAGATGTAGACACCAAGATCACCTAACTGCACATCAAATGTGGCCTTTTCTGTATTGCGCGAAGTAAACTGCCAAATTTCAAAACCTCCTCCTCCGGCCATGTTTAGGGCAAGTGTTGCAGTACGATGATGTACTACGTCACCCGTATAACGTGTCATGAGTGGAGCCGGAGCAGCTTCTTCAAATATTTTGACGTCAAGACCAAAAGCTTTGCGGTACCAAGACCAAATTTCAGGGACATTTGGAACACCTATGCCCATTTGTTGAATTCCGTTGAGGTGATAATTTTCGTTCATAAATTAGCGTATTGCGCGTTCGTTAAATAAGATATATCCAAAACCCAATTGGAATTGGAAGGGTTGTGCATATTTTGGTAAATAATTGAGTGTTGCCCGAATTGGGCCTATAGGCGAATGATAAATAAAGGAACCCGATGCAAGAATAGTTCGGCCCTTTAATGGTTTGGCATAACTAAATGTACCGTCTTGATTTTGTTGCAATTGAATAATTGGTAAAAAACCATAGGTATCTAACCTGAGATCAATATGCTTAAATGGATTCAAGATCAATTGAATACCTCCGCATACATATTGTGTAGAACGATAGGGTGCAATAAAATAAGTCTCTAAATCAGGAAGTACATTCAACCCCGGCAGTGCAAGCATACTTGCCGTATAGTTGGCAAAAAGCGACTGGCTATTTAAGACAGATTTAATATGAAACCCAACACTCAGCATGCGTTTTTTTTCAAATGGGAACGTCAATAATTCCATTTGCAAACTCAACCACTCATGCGCCTTCTGAACTGTATCATTTAATATGGACGTAGACCCTGGATAGGTCATCTCTTCTCCTAAGATATACCGAGCCTTGACAGATATTAGGGTGCCATCTGATGCAAATTGTTTACGGTTCAAAGTATTTCTAGAGTATTCTATTGAAAAGCTTTCCCCATAAAACGTCGTGTAATCTGCGGTATCTTCTTTGGTAAATGAAGTCGTTTGATAATATTGGTCATCAAGATAAAAATACCTGGCGTTCACTGTTAATTTGCTATGTGAACCCAATGGTAATTTGACTTGTGCACCCCCGTAACTTTCATTCTGTATCAGGTACGAAGGTTTAACATCTTCAAAGAAGGTGGCAAAACTCCTGAAATAATCCCAGCGATTGAGCACAAAATATGCCGAAAAAGTAAGCGGAACCCGACCGGGTGTCGTGAGTTCATATTGAGCCTTACCCGAACCATAAAACTTACCGAAATAAGAGTTAGCGGAAATAGTTTGTCCGAGCTTTCCTAAACTGCGATAAGCCAAAGACAAATAGCCCGTATTGATTGCCCTTGAAGAATACATTCCACCGAAATCGACTCTGAATGCATTAGATTTATTCACCTTTAGCTTCAATTGCAGTGTTTCATTGTTGCGCAATTCAAAGGTTGGATAAACAAAACCTAAGTAAGGTGCGGCCATGGTTCTGTAATAGCGTTTCTCAAGTGTTGTACTATCAAGAATCAATTTGGTGCGCTTTGGCTGAATAGATTTTCTGACAAAACCCACATCTTGCTTTTTGTCAGAAAATGCGACTACAGACGTTACATTTAATGGTTTAAGAGCTGCTCTAAAGGCTCTTCTTTTTTCCAAAAGCTCAATTTCACTTTGTTCAAAAGCCACTAGATTTTTAATTGCCGGTATTTGTGTGATTGTTGCCTCATACCCATCGGCAATTGCTTGGATTACTGCCTCAAAATCAAATGTACCAACTTGTGTATTTGGCTCAATGATGATGCCTTCAGAACATGGTAAATTGTAGTTAGTCGGGGTTGTCATCATACTGGTCAATAAACCAATGAAATCTCGTTCTGAAACTGGCGCTAAATTCTTTGAGACATTGCTTCCGATAATGACATCTGGCTGAAAATCGCGATAAAGCACGTCGATAGGGAAATTATTGTACAAACCCCCATCAAAATACAAAACACCATCGATTCTAATAGGATTTAAATAAAGAGGAAAGGTCATAGATGCCCTTACTGCCTGATTGAGCTTGCCATTTGAAAATGTAACACTCTTTTTAGTTTCTACTGCAGAAGCAACACAGCGGTAAGGAATGAGCAGTTGATTAAAGTCTTCATTTACACTTGCACTTGTTCGCCCAAATATTTTCAACATTTCAAAATCAAGATAAGTAGGGTCAACCAAGGCTAATGGCAAAGACTTACTGAGCATACTATCCTGTGAAAGCGTAAAATTAAACATAGAAGCCTGTTGATCCTCTTGGTAAAAAAAGTAGTGTTTGTCTAATTCTTTTTGACCTTTGGTCATGAATTGAAAAGCTTCAGAAAGCACATATGCCTCGATTTCATCGGGTGAATAACCAGAGGCGTACATCGCACCCACTAATGCACCAGCAGAGGTGCCAACTATGTAGTCTATAGGGATGTTGTTTTCTTCTAGGGCTTTCAAGACACCGACATGCGCCACACCTGAGGCTCCACCGCCACTCAGCACCACTCCGACCGTAGGTCTATTTTGAGCCAACAAAATTTGGCTAAAAAAAAGGAGTAAAAAGCAGGTGTTGGTCTTTAACAAATTCGTTCTTTTGTACAAATTTAACGAATCCCAAAAGAATGCATTCAAAAGACCAAGCCAAAAAAGACGAGTTACTCATTACCCTGAAGTGTTTCTTTGGCTTTGAAGAGGTGCTTGCCGACGAACTACAAGAGTTGGGTTATTCAGATCCTGAAATACTCAACCGTGCAGTGCGCATCCGCGGCACTTGGCAGGATGTCTACAAACTCAACTTATACATTCGTTGCGCCATTGCAGTTTTAGTAGAAATCGAACGCTTTTATATCCAATCCGAAGAAGATCTTTACAAACGTGCTTTGAAAGTTAAATGGACAGAACTTTTCGATGTCAACAAAACCTTTGCCATCAAAGGCGCTATTTTTTCAACCATATTTAAGAATACACATTATCCATTTTTATTAGTCAAAGATGCAATTGTCGATCAGTTCAAGGCCAAGCAAGACGAGCGACCAAATATCGACATTAAAAAACCGAGCATTCTATTTGACCTTTATATCAAAGACAAAGAAGTCACGATTTCTGTCAATACTAGTGGCCTGCCCCTATTTCAGCGTGGTTACAGAAATGCAGTAGGCCCAGCTCCGCTCAACGAAGTGGTGGCTGCCAGCCTGATCAGGCTTTCGGGCTGGGATCGCAAGCAAACTTTTGTTGATCCATTTTGTGGCTCTGGTACACTACTCATTGAAGCCGCACTGCTTGCTACAGGCATCCCGAGTAATATTGAGCGCCAACACTATGCGTTTAAGAACCTCAAGAACTATGACGCCGCCATGTGGGATGAAATATATGACAATGCGCCGCGAAATGTTAGGGCTTTACCTTGTAAAATTATGGGTGGTGACCTTTCAGATGAAATGGTGCTCAAGGCCAGACGCAACTTAAGAGGTTTTTCTTTTGGTCGCTTTGTTGAAGTGCAGTCATGTTCGTTTGAAAAACTTAAAGTTGAGGCTCCTGTTTTCATCCTGACAAACCCACCATATGACGAAAGAATGGCTGCAGATGTGAGCCCGCTCTACGAAAACATTGGCAATTGGCTCAAACACGATTTAACGGAATCCAAAGCATGGATCATTAGTTCTAGTGAAGAGGGGCTCAAAAGCGTTGGACTCAAACCCAGTAAAAAATACAAAGTGTTCAACGGCGACCTCGAGTGTGGTTTTAGATGTTACGAAACCTATGCCGGCACCAAAAGATTTGGGGAAAACAAGGAGGAACAAGATAGCTCTTCACGGGATATCTGATATCATTCATATTTTAACAATAAAAAAAGGGCGCTCGATGGCGCCCTTTTTTTATTGTTCAGTTTGAATTATCGTTGTTCGATAGGAACATAGTTGCGGTTGGTATGCCCTGTATAAATTTGGCGTGGACGACCAATAGGCTCTTTGTTTTCAGTCATTTCTTTCCATTGAGCAATCCAGCCTGGAAGACGGCCAATAGCGAACATTACCGTAAACATTTCAGTTGGGATGCCCAACGCTTTGTAAATGATACCAGAGTAGAAATCTACGTTTGGATATAAGTTACGTGCTTTGAAGTATTCGTCTTCTAAAGCATACTTTTCTAACTTTTTGGCGATGTCGAGCAAAGGATCATTGACTCCTAGTTTTTCGAGTACGTCGTCACATGCTTTCTTAATGATTTTAGCACGTGGATCAAAGTTTTTGTAAACTCTGTGTCCAAAGCCCATGAGTCTGAACGGATCTTCTTTATCTTTTGCCTTAGCAACCCATTTGTCGACGTTTCCACCATCTGCATGGATACGCTCGAGCATTTCGATGACTTCTTGATTGGCGCCGCCGTGTAGCGGACCCCAAAGTGCAGAAATACCTGCTGAAACCGAAGAGTAAAGATTGGCTTGAGATGAACCTACGATTCTGACTGTTGAGGTAGAGCAATTTTGCTCGTGGTCAGCATGTAAAATCAGTAGTTTGTTCAACGCATCTGTAACCACCGGGTCGACATGATAATCCTGAGTTGGCATGGCAAACATCATGTACATGAAATTTTTGCAGTAATCGTATTCATTACGCGGGTACATGAATGGATGACGAATCAGGTTTTTATAGGACCATGCAGCCAAGGTTGGCAATTTTGCCAAGATGCGATGAATGGTTAGGTTCTTCGCTTCAGGGCTGCGGTTTGGGTCAAGAGACTCTGGGTAGAACGTAGCTAATGAAGCCACCATTGACGAAAGTACGCCCATTGGGTGTGCTTTGGATGGGTATGCTTCAAAGAATTGTTTCATGTCTTCATGAACCAATGTGTGTTTGCAGATACTATCTTGAAATGAATCGAGCTCTTGTTGATTTGGTAAATTACCGTAGATCAATAAATACGCTACTTCAATAAACGACGCTTTTTCAGCCAATTGCTCGATAGAATAACCGCGGTAATGCAGAATGCCTTCTTCTCCGTCTAAATACGTAATGGCACTTTTGGTGGCACCTGTATTTTTATATCCGGTGTCTAGGGTAATATAACCCGTTAAATCACGCAATTTGGAGATGTCAATTGCTTTTTCATTTTCAGAACCTACAACGACTGGAAGTTCATAAACTTTACCGTCTAATTCTATTTTGGCTGTTTCGCTCATTGGATTGATGTATATGCGTTTGATAAATGCGTGCCTAAATTACAAAAGAATGTCCAATTGTAAGCAACGCGCGTTACAAAAAACATATATAATTTTATAATGTTTACAGCTCGTCTTGTATATATTCAAAAATCATGTCAAAAAGATGATTACGCGTATTACCGCCGTAAATACCATGATTTTTATTAGGGTAGATAAATAAGTCAAATTGTTTATTCGCCTTTACCAAAGCTGAAATCATTTCCATACTATTTTGATAATGAACGTTGTCATCTGCGGCACCATGAATGAGGAAATATTTCCCCTGTAAGTCCTTGACGAAATTGATGGGCGAATTATCGTCATAACCCTTTGCATTTTCTTGTGGCGTTCTTAAAAATCTTTCGGTGTAAATATTGTCGTAATAGCGCCAATTTGTAACAGGTGCAACTGCGATGCCTACCTTAAACAATCCTTGGCCTTTTGTCATGGCAAGCGAGGACATAAAACCACCATAACTCCAACCCATAATTCCTAAGCGGCTTGGGTCTACATCTGTTCGTTTGGCAAACTCTTTAGTTGCTGCCAAAACATCTTCAATTTCAAGTTTACCTAATTGCAAGTAAGTTGACTTCTTAAAAGCGGCACCTCTGAACTGGGTTCCTCTTGGGTCTATACTTAAGACCATGTAGCCATTTTGAGCCAATAGCTGATGGAAGAAATAATCATTGCCATCCCAGCTATCCAAGACCTCGTTATGACCCGGGCCACCATAAACATTTACAAAAACAGGATATTTTTTAGATGGATCATAGTTGAGTGGCACAATAAGCGACGCATTGAGCGTTGCCTCAGGCGTTTGAATGGTTAAAAAAGTTCTAGGGTTGAGTCTTTCGTTCTTCATTTTTGAAAGCAAATCATTGTTTTGCTCCAAAGTACGAACGAGCTCTCCCGATGCTTTTCTGAGTTCAATTACTGGAGGGGTATTGGCATTTGAATAACTATGTATAAAATACT
>JBEDCS010000097.1:0-3541 GCA_041176605.1 Bacteroidota bacterium | reverse complement strand
CAAAACGTACAGGGTCTTATTTCAGTACTCGGTGACAAAGCAGGAAAAGCAGCTGCTAAAGCACAAATTGAGTTGCTCGAAAAAGTTTCTTTACACATCAATAAAATGAAAGAAGCCTCAGACGCGATGTTGGCGCAACGCAAAGTTGCCAATAAAATTGAGCATGCTGAAGACAAAGCCATTGCTTACTGCGATCAGGTCAAAGTTCATTTCGATGAAATTCGTTACCACGCAGATAAACTAGAGCTTTTGGTAGAAGACGAACTTTGGCCATTGCCAAAATTCAGAGAACTCCTCTTTATCCGTTAATCGTTTTTGTTTGTAATAGAGTGGAAGGCCCCGTTGTACAGCAGCGGGGCTTTTTTATTGTTCTATTGCAGTCCCAACTAATTTTAAAAATTCACCGGCGGCAAAGAATTCTTTTTTGAGTTCCCAACGAATGGTATTGTTTTTTGTACTAACGCTTTGGGTTCGTGAGGAAAAATCAGATAAACCTCGGTAAATAGGAAATAATTCAAGTACAGCAGCAGCCCAACCGGCATTTTCAAGTTTGGTCAAGAGCATAGGGTCTCCAGAACAGTAAAGTGCCTGGGTTTTGTCTTGGTGTTTGTATTGACCACCTTTCAGGTATTTTTGAGGTGTGCTGCAAATGTAGAGTTGCTGGCCTTCTTTTTTAAATGCATAATTGGCGTCGTTGATGCGCACATAGTTTGGATGCCATTCCCACTCGTTCTCCATTTTTTGGAAAGCCCTCAGAAAGGCGTTCAGCTTTGATTTATTTTGAAAAGACAATAGAGATTCAAAGGCTAATTCGAGGCCTTGTTTTTCATTGAGTTTGGCACCATAATAATTCAAAGACATTGCTGTGAGTCCGTTGAGCGGCATTTCGGAACCCAATAAATTTTGCAAAGCCAGCGGACAACTTAGATGAAAGCCATTGGGTTGAAGCATTTGAGATGCTTTTTGGGCTTGTTCTTTAGGTACGTGCAAAGCAAAGCCATGTTTGTGCCATTCTAACAGATAAGGCGCTTGTGATAACTCGAACCTGAGTTTGCGCGCCTCAAATTTCTTTTGAGTCCAGTGCGCTTTTTTCAATTGTTTTTCGAAATCAGATTTGAGGGCGTCTTCGGGTGCCTCGTTGAATACAAACAAGCCTTTTTGGTGCGCAAAGTACTTGTCGGAAATCCAGCCTAGTTTGTCATTTTTTCCGGCTAAAAAATAAAATGTGTAGCGCTGTTGTTGGTGGGGTAGGACGTAAATTCCGACTGCACCAAAAGGATCGTAACTAAATCCATCGAGCGCAACATTTTTTTTAATTTGAAATTTCTTAGCGAACTTTTTGAGTGTTTCTTGAACCTCAACATCTTTAGAAACCGATTGCTGCTCTAGAATCCAGGTTTGAACCACTTGAATTGGAATGAGCTGCATGCTGAAGTCTTGTGCTTTGAATTCAGGAGCAATGGCTGCCCTGCTTTTGGGCAATACAAGGAAGGGGCTCAAGAGGGCAAAAGCACCAATCAGCGCTAAGATGACAAACAATGAAATGACTTCCTTGAAGAACTTCATGGTGTAAAGATAGATGAAAGATGAATTGCTTAACTTTAGGGCATGAAGTTCGTTGCAAAATTTATTTTTTGGTTAATTGGTTGGAAGGTCGATCCGAATCCGCCAGAGGGCATCAGTAAATGTGTTGTTGCTGTTGGGCCACACACTTCAAACTGGGATTTTATTCTTGGGCGTTTGGCTTTTTATCAATACGGTGTTAAAGGCCGCTACCTCATGAAAAAAGAGCTGTTTTTTTGGCCTTTGGGGTGGTTCTTAAAAGCCATTGGTGGCATTCCGGTTGATCGCCGCAAGAAAAATAACCTCACCGATACTGCTGTCAAGTATTTCGAAGAAAATGAAAGCATGTATATGGTGTTTTCACCCGAAGGAACTAGAAGTTACAACCCTGATTGGAAGAAAGGATTTTATTATGTCGCTGAAAAAGCCAAAGTTCCTATTTATGTAGCCTATATTGATTTTGCCACTAAAACTGGAGGTTTTCATAGTTTAGTTTGGCCTTCAGGAGATGCAGATGCAGACATCCAGAAAATTAAAGACATTCTTAAAAATTATAAAGGAAAGTACCCTGAAAAAGGGATTGATTAGTTGTCTTTTTTTGGCCCAACAGTGTGTGTCTTGACATCATAGCCGTAGGGGCAATGCTTACAGTTGCTTTTGCAACAGTAACCGCGCTTCAAATGATAAGCTTCAGTAAAAACAATATAGCCTTCTTCGCTCAAATAGTAATCTTCTTCATTTAGATTTCCACGCTTGGAAAAACCAGAAAAATCTTCGCTCATGGATGTGCAGTTGTCAAGTTGGTTTGCAAAATTAAAAAGTCATTCGCAATTAGAAAGCTTTGCCTTCCAAGATGCTAACAATACGCTTGCGCAATTGTTCGTCAAAAGAGACGATTTAATTCATCATGAAATTTCTGGCAACAAATTACGCAAGCTTGAAGGCAACATGTTGGCTGCGAATTCTTTAGGTGTAAAACAGCTCATTACTTATGGTGGGGCATACTCAAATCACCTCTTGGCCAGCGCTGCTGCAGCAAAGGCAGTAGGAATTCCCATCATTGGAAGGGTGAGGGGAGAAGAACTTCATGCGCAAAGCAATCCGCTGTTACAGCGTTGTTCAGATTTAGGAATGTCGCTGGAATTTCTTTCCAGATCAGCATATTCTGAAGTAAAACACCAAACAGGCCTTCATTTCATTAAGGGGCAAGCCACTTGGTTCATTCCTGAAGGTGGTGCCAACCCCGAAGGTATATGGGCTTGTGCTGAAATCTACCCCGAAGCAGTGGGCCAAAACAAGGGGCAACATTTCGATGCAGTTTTCATTGCGCAAGGCACGACCACCACAAGTTTGGGTATTTTAGCAAGCATCCCACCATCAACCCAACTATTTGTAGTGCCCGCCCTCAAAGGTTTTGACTCCCTTTCTGAAATGCAAACCTTGGCCTCCGAAGCCAAACACAATCCACTCACTGCACACCTCCAATTCAATTGGAAGCAAGTCACCATTCTCGACACCTACCACCACGGCGGCTATGCCAAAACCACCCCCGAACTCCTGCACTTCAGCTCCGCCTTCAACAGCACCCAACAATTCCCGATCGAACCCACCTACACCGCCAAAGCCCTTTTCGCGTTACACCACCTCCTCCAAAAACAAGATCCCCAGCTCTTAAATTCAACGAAATCTACCGTCGAACCAAAGCGTATTTTGTTTGTGCATACAGGCGGAATTCAAGCAATTGATTAACACTTACATTTTCTTGGATTTTTATTGTGGATAACACATAAATGATTGTGAATATCATAGTAAGAAATTTCTTGATATAACATTAACAATCTAATAATTTTAACCTGCTATAACTAAACGACCTTTGTTCTAAAACTACGACTATGAAATCTTTTAAGGTATTTTCTTCGATATGCTTATTGGTGCTATTTTCTTTGATTAGTGGGGGAGTTTGGGGGCAGGTGGGGAT
>JBEDCS010000096.1:0-33791 GCA_041176605.1 Bacteroidota bacterium | reverse complement strand
AGCCAGCAAAAGCGCGAAAAAACATAGGAACGCACTGCTTTACTCATGTTGAGATGGGTCGATGTGCTAATGGGATGATGCGCATCTAAATAAAGCGCTTTTGCGTTAGGAAATCTTTTCTTGATGGAATCATCGATGGCATACCAATAGCCAGTTGGGTCTTTTTGGTGGATTTGATTATTGGTGGTTTCGGCATCGTATTTTGGTCCTCTGTAGCCGTTGATAAACAAAATGTAGTCTTGAGCAACCATCATACTTGGCAATGAAAAAAAAATAAAGTAAAAGAGCAGCCTATTTCCCATACTGATAAAAAATTCCGCTGGCAAATGCCGTCCAGAGACTGGCCTTTTGATCGGCAACTTTTAAGCCAGAATTGATCCAAGAATTGCAGGTGAAAAAAATACTGTAGCGACCTTTGGCAGCATAATAGGCATCATTGCCCGTAACGACTCCTTTTAGCGTCGGTTTGATTAATTTCGTTTGTTTGTAATTATTGTAAACTAAGGTTTTCTGAATGTAGCGCACCAATTTTTTGTATTGTTTTTTGGTGATTTTAAGACTGATTGTTGGGCGATCATCGAGTAATTGTCTGTAATAGGTGGCATGAATGGCCGACGGGCCCAAACCGAAAGGTGTGGTAAGAGCTGTTTTTAGGGTGAGGTCAGCCCATGTTGGTGTGTTCATGTAAAAAGTTTTGTCTCCCCATCCAATAGAGATAAGTTGACTACTGCTGTCCTTGAAATCTGTGTTGGCTATCGGAAATTCGTTTGTCCAGTCATGAATTTCATTGCTAACGGGCAACACGAAATCTGTGTGTACTCCGGACTTCATCAAATAGATGTGCACGCTGGCATTTTTTTGCAGCTGTCCTTTGACAGGAATTCTAGAAAGAATAAAGGTGCAAAGCAGGTAAAGCAACAGAGCAGAACCTAAGATTGTAAGCGTATAACCACTCCATTTCAGTGTGCGCTTGGTGGCTCTTCTGACTCGGCGGGTTTGATACCAATGTAATTTGCGTTTTTTTTGCTGCATATGTTCAAAACAAAGTTAAACTTATTAGCTAATTTGAAGGGCAAGTGTTTATTTTTGTGTTCAGTAAATTTACGCCATGCGCCAAATATTTTTCCCGCTTTTTGTATTGTTGAGTTTCCTTTCTTTTGGACAACAAAATAACAATGCCATCAATTCATCACAAAAACTCACTGAAGTTCTTTTAAATGTGGAGCGCTTTTATGTCGATGCACCTGATATCCCGAAATTAACAGACGCCGCAATCATCTCTTTATTAGAAGAACTCGACCCGCATTCAACCTATATTCCCAAAGAAGAACTCGAGGATGCACAAATGACCATCAACGGCAGTTTTGTCGGAATCGGTGTCCGATTTCAATTAATGAAAGATACCATCAGTGTGGTGGCCACAATTCCGGGTGGCCCTTCTGAGAAGCTAGGCCTGATGCCTGGAGATCAAATTGTACAAGTAGACGGCGTCAATGTAGCTGGTATCGGTATCAAAAATGACCAAGTTCGTCAAAAACTAATGGGAGACCTCGGTACCAAGGTAAAGGTAACCGTGAACCGCAAAGGTAAACTCCTTGATTTCAATATCACCAGAGACAAAATTCCAGTATTTTCAGTCGATGCCGCTTACATGATCGACAAAGAAATCGGTTATATCAAGCTCAATAGCTTTTCAAAAACAACCGTTCAAGAGGTGCAGGTTGCCCTTCAAAGTCTCAAGAGTCAGGGCATGAAAAGCCTGATTTTTGATTTGCAAAGTAACGGCGGAGGCCTGCTAGATGCAGCACACAAATTAGCAGATGAATTTTTATCCGGAGACAAACTGATCGTTTATTCTGAGGGCAGGGCACAACCACGCTATGATTTAAAAGCTGGTAAAAAAGGTCTATTTGAAGAAGGGCAGTTGGTCATCCTTACCGATGAATACGCGGCAAGCGCCAGTGAAATTTTATCGGGCGCTATCCAAGACTGGGACCGCGGTTTGATCATCGGAAGAAGATCTTATGGAAAAGGTTTGGTTCAAAGACCAATGGCACTCAGCGATGGTTCTGAAATTCGCCTCACCATTGCGCGTTATTACACCCCAACGGGACGCCATATTCAAAAACCGTATCAAGACACTGAAACCTATCGCAAAGATTTGAGCCAGCGTTATTTAAATGGCGAGTTTTTCCTCAAAGACTCTATCAAAATGCCAGACTCACTCATGTACAAAACGCTCAAAACGAAAAGAACCGTTTATGGAGGTGGTGGCATTATGCCTGATGTATTTGTGCCCCTTGACACCACCGAGAGTTCAACCTATTTTGCAGAACTCATCCAAGGCGGACACGTCAATAGTTTCATTTTCAAATATGTCAATGCCAACCGCAAAGATTTACTACAAAAATACCCTACCATCAAAGAATTTAAAGCAGGCTTTAATTGCGATGAAACATTCATGAAAGCATTCTTTGATTTTGTAGCCCAAGAAGACAGCACACTGCTCTTCAAGGAGGGAGATTACAAGCGCAGTGAAAGATTATTGAAGCTCAGACTCAAATCTGTTTTGGCCCAAGACCTCTGGGGAGCAAACGAAATGTTCCAGGTATACAACGACACCAATGAAATTTTGCAAGAAGCCATTCAAGTATTGCAAAGCAAGTCTTATCAAAATTTTGAGCTCGAAAAATAACAAGTATGTCAGACGATAAAAAAATCATATTCTCGATGGTGGGTGTGTCCAAAGTGACACCCCAAGGAAAGCAAATTATTAAAAATATTTACCTGTCGTTTTTTTACGGTGCCAAGATCGGTATCATCGGTCTAAATGGCTCTGGTAAATCAACGGTCATGAAAATCATTGCAGGCCTTGATAAATCATTTCAAGGTGAGGTCGTGTTTTCACAGGGTTATTCTGTTGGCTACCTGCCGCAAGAGCCCGAGCTAGATCCGACCAAAACGGTCAAAGAAATCGTCATGGAAGGCGCGCAAGAAATTGTAGATGTCCTTGCCGAATATGAAGAAATCAACAACGCCTTCATGGACGAAGAAATCATGGCAGATCCCGATAAAATGGACAAGCTGATTGCGCGTCAAGGAGAGGTCCAAGATAAAATCGATGCCCTCGATGCATGGGAACTCGACACCAAACTTGAGCGTGCTATGGATGCCTTGCGTTGTCCGCCAGACGACCAACTCATCGGAACGCTTTCTGGCGGCGAGCGTCGCCGTGTGGCCTTGTGTCGTTTACTTTTGCAAAACCCAGATGTATTGCTCCTAGATGAGCCAACCAACCACCTCGATGCCGAATCCATTGATTGGTTAGAACAACACCTTCAACAATACAAAGGAACCGTTATTGCCGTAACCCACGACCGCTATTTCTTAGACAATGTTGCCGGCTGGATTCTCGAACTCGATAGAGGAGAGGGAATTCCTTGGAAAGGCAATTACACTTCTTGGCTAGAGCAAAAAGGCAAGCGTTTACAAGAGGAGGAGAAAACCGAGTCCAAGCGTCAAAAAATGTTGGCCCGAGAATTAGATTGGGTGCGCATGAATCCTAAGGCGCGTCAGGCCAAAAGTAAAGCCCGTCTTCAAAACTACGATAAAATGTTGTCTGAAGATAGCCGCGAAAAAGAAGCGCGTTTGGAGATTCCAATTCCAAATGGCCCACGCTTAGGTAATAACGTCATTGATGCGGTCCATGTGGCCAAAGCATTCGGAGACAAACTACTTTACGACGATCTCAATTTCAAATTGCCACCTGCCGGTATTGTAGGTATCATTGGGCCCAATGGTGCTGGTAAAACCACCATCTTCAAAATGATCATGGATGAATTAACGCCAGACAACGGAGAATTCACGGTTGGTGAAACCGTTCAGATTGGATATGTGGACCAATCTCACAAAGACATTCATCCGGAAAAAACGGTTTTTGACGTCGTCTCGAATGGTCTTGAATATGTAGAAGTAGGCAACCAAAAGATCAACTCTAGAGCCTATTTATCTAAGTTCAACTTCAATGGCTCTGATCAAAACAAGAAAGTAGGAGTGCTTTCTGGGGGTGAAAGAAACCGCTTGCATTTAGCCATGACACTCAAAACAGAAGCCAACGTATTGCTGCTCGATGAGCCAACCAACGACATCGACGTGAATACTTTACGTGCCTTAGAAGAAGGTATCGAAAATTTTGCGGGTTGTGCGGTAGTTATTTCCCACGACCGTTGGTTTCTAGACAGAATTTGCACGCACATTTTAGCTTTTGAAGGCGATTCGCAGGTCTATTGGTTTGAAGGTTCTTATTCAGAATACGAAGAAAACCGCAAGAAACGTGTTGGTGATGCTGGCCCTAAAAGAATTCGTTACCGCAGTCTTGGATAAGCCTAGTTAAGCTCATCTTAATGGCAACTGCGCTCTTTCCACTTGAAATTATATTTCTTAGCGAGGGTGTCTGTTTCAGCTTGCATCGTGTTGGCATTCATTTTCAACGCATTCAAATCGGGCTGTCCGGCGTCTACCCATGCGGTATACCAAACACTACTCACCATTAAAATAGCTGCCCGCATGCGTCTTTCAACCATGCCGTTCAATTTTGTATGGTAGGCTAGGCAAAATTTTTTAGAATATACTTTTGTCATGGCATTCCCACGTTGCTCAAAGCTGTATTTTTCGGAAGCTTTTATTTGAGCGCTGCATGATTTTTCAAACTGAAATACGCTGTCAAGTGCTGCGTGTGAGGAAGCAATAGCTTGCCAAATCGCTTTTTGTACAGAAGGCAAATAACTCGCCTGACCAATCCAGTAATTATATTGAGAAGCCTCTAGTTCAACTAAACGGCTTTCCCAAAGGCCATGAATTCCATACTGATTAGTGAGCTGTCCATTGTAATTTTGAGTGGTGTGTAACGGAACGTGTGCGTCTGCGATGTAATGGCCAATTTCAGCCGCATTTTTCAAAATAAGCGCTAAATTTTTTTGTTCAAAGGCTTTTTGAAGCCTGAATTTCATGTTGATTACGTGCCAAGGAACTATCCCGTGTGCCATAAGTGTATCTTCTCCGTGGCAATCAATGGCGGAAAGCCAATTTTGTGGAAGGTTCCAAAACGGATTTTCACCCTTTTGGTAATAATGATCGAGGTCAATGTAGTGCCGAGCCGCCTCGGATTCTTGAATGTATCTGCGTTGATCAGGGGCCACGGCTTGTGTAATGAGTTCTTGTTGGTGCTCCATGAAAAAATGTTGCAGCTGTTGAGGAAGAAGATAAACTGCAAATTCATTGATGCGTTGATGCCCAGCAAAACCCCATTGTGTTTTTTGCTGATTCGCACTGGTGATCAGGATTAAAAAGCCTAAGAAAAGAAGCCTGCTAAAAAGTTTAAGCCGTGTGTTTGATAAGTTTGCCATCTTTAAGTATTGGAATGACCTCCGTTTGATTTGGAGTCAGACAATACTTGATGTCTTCGTTGAGGTTGAGGTTTTTCAAGCGTCTGCGGTGTGAGCTCGACTTCAAGTAGCCAAAGTAATTGTCTTTGGCCGAAAGGTATAAATACTTGGCAGCAATCGAAGAGTCTTCATCAGAAATGTAGTCACCTGTTCCGATTAAATACTGACAAATTGCTCCGGCACAGATGGTGTCTTCAAGGTTGAATTTGTCTTGCCAGCCCGAACACAAGCAGAGTACATTTTTATCTTGGGTAGCGAGCCATTTGCAGAGGGCGTCTAGGTTTAAGAAAGAACCAACCACCACAATTTCAGCATCTTTGGCGACATCCAAAGACTTGGTGCCATTGGTAGTCGTCAAGACAACATCTTTTCCTTTGAAATCTTCACGCATGTAAGAAAAAGGAGAGTTCCCGAAATCAAAGCCTTCAACGATTTGTCCTTTGCGTTCAGCGCCTGCTAAAAATCCTTTCTGTTTGTAGGCCCAAGCCTCTTCAACTGTTGGGACCGGAATGATAGAGTTGATGCCGTTGTCAAAGGCAGCGCAGATGGCAGATGTTGCACGCAGAACGTCAATCACTACAACTATTTCAAATTCGTCTTTATAGTAAGGGTATTCTCCTGGTGTGAAGCAAACCTCCACATGTTTTCTTAAATCCATGCTGCAAAGTTAAAAATAAAGCAATAAAAAAGGGGAACCGAAGCTCCCCTTTACTTAGAATGGTGTTGATTGCTTAGAATCTCCAACCAATACGTACAGATCCATGAGCCGCACCAATGTTGGTGTAAGTCATGCTGTTACCTAGTTCGGTAACAGTTTGAGTGCCAGCTGGTGAAGTAATCTCTGTAACAACATTTTCATTTGTTACAGATGTACTCGTTAAATTTAATTCTAAACCAAGATAAAGGTTGTCAGCAACATAGTAATCAAATCCAGCGCCTAAGCCCCAGCTAAAAGTTCCGTATCCACCTGATGCTGCTACGCTGATACCTTCGGTATACGTTAATTCTCCTGCTGCGCCATAGAATACGTTATTCCATGTCTGCTCTTCAGAGCCTTTGCCAAAGCCAATATTTCCTGTGAAATAAGGAGACATTTTGTCTGTTCCAGCTAAGTGGTATTCAGCACCTAACTTTAAATCCCAGGCACTGCGTGCGATGTCAACTGTTCCGTTTTCACCACCAGCAGTAGGGTTGGCATAAGAATACGACTCTTTACTAGGCGTGCCAAAAACAGAAGATCCGTCACCGCCAAAGCCAAATTGTACACGCGCTGCGATGTTGTCAGTAGCAAAATAACGCAAGCGTAAAGATGGAGCAGTAAAGCTCATACCATTGCTGGTATTTAAGTTAGCTAATCCTTCTAATGAATAACGGGCGTCATCACTAGCAGGCTTTTGAGCAAACAATGACCCAGTCAATGTTAAAGCTCCTACAAAAATCATTAATTTTTTCATAGTTGTTTGTTTTATGGTTTGGTCGAATATACGCAATCGATTGCGTTAATGTTTCAAAAAAAACACACAACTTGCTGTTAATAAGATATTAAGCCCCGGTGTTATTCGCCTCTTGCTCTTGTTGTAGCTGCAATTGATACATGTCAAAATAGGCGCCTTTTTGGGTTAAAAGATTGGCATGAGAGCCCGATTCTATGACCCGACCAGCTTCTAAAACGATGATTTTTGTCGCATTTCTGATGGTTGAAATGCGGTGAGAAACAATAATTGTTGCCCGATTTTTGGCAAAACCCTCAAGTTCGTGTAGAATGATTTCTTCTGTTTCGGTGTCAACGGCGCTGAGGCAATCGTCTAAAATGAGCAATTTAGGGTCACGGAGTAGCGCACGAGCGATGGAAATACGTTGTTTTTGACCACCACTCAAATTGACACCTCTTTCACCGAGAATGGTATCAAAACCATGCTCGAATTCTTCAATGTTGTGCAAGACATGTGCGCTCTTGCAGACTTTTCTTAGTGCATCTAAGCTCGGTTCTTGTTGGTCTTCTGAGCCAAATTTTAAATTATTTGCAATGGTGTCGGAAAACAAAAAGACATCTTGTGGAACCAGTGCAATGTTTTTGCGGTATTGCGCTAACGAGACATCTTTCAAGTCTTGGGTACCTACTTTTAACGAACCAGTCGAAGGGTCAAAATGCCGCGCCACTAAATTACAAATGGTCGATTTTCCACTACCGGTTTGCCCTACAATGGCCAATGTTTCGCCGGGTTTGACACTAAACGAGATGTCATGAAGCACTGGGCTCTTGGCATCTTCATATTGAAAGTTGACATGCTCAAAGCAAATGCCTTGATCGAGGTCAGGGGCCAGCGTTTTGTCGTCTGTAATTTTCGCTTTGGTTTGAAGAAATTCGTTGATGCGTTGTTGGGATGCCGCTGCACGTTGGATGATAGATGAAATCCAGCCCAAACTGGCAAATGGCCATGTCAGATTGGTGACATACATGATAAATGCAACGATCCCACCCACAGTCATTTTTTTCTCAAAGGTGAGTAGGCCTCCGTAGTAAATGGCTATCATGGAGCTCAGGCCAATTAAAAAGATGATGGTGGGGCTGAAAAAGGCATTGATCAAAACCAAGCGCATACTTTGTTTTTTATAACGCTCAGCGGACTCACTGACTTTGTCAGCTACTTGTTGTTCGCGTTGGTACGCTTTGATAATGCGAATACCAGAAAAAGATTCTTGCGCAAGCGTACTCAAAAAAGATTGTTCTTTTTGAACCTCCAGACTCATCTTATTCATTTTGGAAGATACTTTGTAGATGAGGATGGACATTAAGGGAAGTGGCAGCAATACGTAAAACGTAAGGCTAGGGGAAATACTCACCATTTTAGTAACGATCAAAATAAAAGACACCGCCAAATTGATCGTATACATGATGCCAGGGCCTGTATACATGCGCACCAAACCGACATCTTCTGAGATGCGGTTCATGAGGTCACCTGTAGCATTCTTTTTGTAGAAACTTTGATCGAGCGCCTGGTACTTATTGTAGATTTCATTTTTAAGATCATACTCGATAAAGCGCGACATCACAATGATTGTCTGACGCATTAAGAACAGAAAGAAACCTTTGAGCAACGAAAAACCCATGTAGATACCACCTAGTTCTAAAGCGAGGTAGAGGTAATCTGTTTTTGTTTGAAGGCCCAAGTTGCTTTGAAAGCGGTCAATGGATTCACTAAAAAAGGCCGGCATTTGCACGCCAAAATAATTACTGACAATGGTAAAAAGGATGCCAAGTAAAAAGCGCCATTTGTACTTCTTAAAGTATTTATTAATGTATCGAAGGGACTTCATGGTTTTTTTCTACTTTTGCCAAGCTATTTGACTTGCAAATTTACGTCAAATAAGAATTAGTGAACGAACTCATTTCAAAAACATGTCTGAATTGACAATCTCTCCGTTGGTTGATTCCTCCCTGAATCCCATTCTTCAACCCATGTCTGCCATGGGGCACGAACAAATTTTATTCTGTAATGACAAAGCTACTGGTTTAAAAGCCATCATTTCGGTGCACAATACGGTCTTGGGCCCAGCGCTCGGCGGAACGCGCATGTGGATGTATCAGAACGAACAAGAAGCACTCACTGACGTTTTGCGTCTTTCCAGAGGTATGACCTACAAAAACGCCATTTCAAATTTGAATTTAGGTGGTGGAAAAGCAGTCATTATCGGTGACTCCAAAACAATGAAATCTGAAGCGTTATTCAGAAGGTTTGGACGCTTTGTCAACGCGTTGGCTGGTTCTTACATCACAGCCGAAGATGTAGGTATTTCACCAGAAGACATGGTACATGTCAGCAAAGAAACGAACTATGTAGTAGGCTTGCCTGGCAAAAGCGGAGACCCATCTCCAGTAACTGCTTTTGGTGTTTATATGGGAATGAAAGCGGCAGCCAAGCACCAATTTGGTTCTGATAGTTTAGCTGGCAAAAAGGTAGCGGTCCAAGGGATTGGCCATGTTGGGGCTTATTTAGTTGGGCATTTAGTTGCTGAAGGAGCCGATGTCACCATTACAGATATCAATCAAGAAGCACTTCAAAAATTGAGTGCGCAACACGGCGTTAAGGTTGTTGCCCCTGAGCTCATATACGGAATAGACATGGATATTTATGCGCCTTGTGCGCTGGGTGCAACTGTCAATGACGAAACATTAGCACAACTCAAATGCGCAGTTATTGCGGGCGCTGCCAATAATCAATTGAAAGAAGAAGCCAAGCACGGTCAAATTTTAATGGACCGCGGCATCGTTTATGCGCCAGACTTTGCGCTTAATGCTGGCGGCGTCATCAACTGTTTCTCCGAAGTAGAAGGTTTATCATTGGAATGGGCCAAACAGAAAGCTGAAGAAATTTATACTACCATAGACAACATTTTAGTACGTTCTAAGCAAGAGGGTTTGCCAAGTTATCAGGTAGCCAATCGCATTGCAGAAGAACGCGTACAATCAAAAGGCAGTCTTAACATCTAATTATGCTCAATAGAAGACATTTAAGAATCAAAGTACTTCAAGTACTTTATGCCTATTTTCAAAGTTCAGATTCTGACCGATCCAAGGCAGAAAAAGAACTGCTGCTTTCCATTGAAAGAATGTATGACATGTATCTTTTTTTATTGTTGGCCTTGCCAGAAATGAAAAGAGCAGCACAAACCAGACAAGCCGAGCTCAAGAAAAAAATGCGTCCAACGCCAGAAGAACTCAATCCTAACATGAAATGGGTGGACAATTCTTTGGTCGCTGCAATAGAACGTTCGAACGCACTCTATAAAATGTCAGAGCAAAGAAAAGTCAATTGGTTGGGCGCTGAAAATCAGGAACTCTTCAGAAAAATGCACCTCAATTTACAAGAAACCGAGGTGTATTTTGAACACATGAACAATGGTCAGCAGGGTGAAGAGGAAGACATGAGCTTTGCTTTACAGGTTTTCAAACAAGAAATCGCCAATTCAACCTTGATTCAAAACTTTTTCGACGAAAAATCAATTTATTGGGCAGACGACCTCGACTTGTGTGCCTCTATGGCGATCAAGACCATGAAATCTTGGAAACCTGGTTCAGATTTTGATATCATGCCGCTTTTCAAAGAAAACGACGATGAACGCGACTACATTTTGACTTTATTGCATGAAACCATTAAGCAAGATGCCGCTCATGAAAATGACATCTTGACTTTAGCTGACAACTGGGAGCTCGACCGCATTGCCAAAATGGATATGCTGTTGCTTAAAATGGGTCTTACTGAGTTGCAGTCTTGCCCAAGTATTCCTACTAAAGTGACACTCAATGAGTACATCGAAATCTCTAAATTTTACAGTACGCCAAAAAGCAATGTGTTTATCAACGGTATTCTCGACAAAGCCATTGAGAAACTCACCCAAGAAAAACGCATTCAGAAATCGGGTAGGGGTTTATTGAACTGAGTCTCTTCAAATTAATAGTCTTATGAAAATTTTCAAATCGCTTTTGCTTTCTAGTACCTTCCTTATTGGATTTACTGCGTGCAAAGACAACACTGCAATTGAGGTTGGGCAAGCTACCACAATGGAAATTCCTCAGAAAATATTCCAGGCCGGAACGGTGATGAAAGGGGAGCGCATCAAAGCCACTTTTAAAGTGATCAATACAGGTGCTTATCCGTTGGTTTTTGGTGAAATCAAACCTTCTTGTTCCTGCACAGTTGTCGCTAAACCTGAGAAGCCAATTCAGCCTGGTGAATCCACGATCATCCGAGCTGAAATCAACACCGATGAGTTGCATACTAAAAACATCCACAAGGCGGTGACGCTCATGACCAACACAGAGCCGAATATTACGGTGCTACAAATAAAAGGTCGAATAAAATAACTACATTTGTAGGCAAAATTTAAAAGAACTATGGGAGCAGGCGCGAATCAATTGGTGATGATCGTATTAATGATCGGAGTATTTTACTTCTTCATGATCAGACCACAAATGAAAAAGCAAAAAGAATTAAAGAAGTTTCGCGAAGCTTTAAAAGCCGGAGATAAAGTCGTTACAATCGGCGGTATTCACGGTAAAATCCTCGAGATTTCAGATTCCACAGTTTTGATCCAATCAGAAGGTACCAAAATCAGACTTGACAAAGCGGCTATTTCTTCTTCCATGGAAGATACGCTTCAAGCAAAATAATTTCCGGGGATGTAGCTCAGTTGGCTAGAGCGCTTGACTGGCAGTCAAGAGGTCGTGGGTTCGAATCCCATCTTCTCCACTTAAAAGCCTTGCGAAAGCGAGGCTTTTGTTATTTTAGCACCATGCAACTCACCAAACTTAACGAAGACAGCTCTTGGCTTTTGAACCTAGATGGGGTCAAAGTACTTGTTGACCCTTGGTTTAGTGCCGATCAAGTTGATTTTCATCCGTGGTTCAGCAGGCAGTTTCACCAAAGCCCACAGCCTTTGGTGCGCGAATTGGTTCGGCCAGATTTTATTTTTATTTCACATCCATTTACAGATCATTGCAATAAAGAAACCCTCTTGCAGTTCTCAAGTGAGATTCCGCTCATTGCTTTGCCATCCATTCTCAATAAGATTAAAAAATGGGGCCATTTCAAAACGCTTATACCCTTAGATGCAACGCCTATTCCAATTAGCGTTTTAAAAACCAAAAATGCACTGGTGCATAAAGCGTATTTAATCGAAAGCGTACAAAATAAACTCGTTTATGCGCCGCATGGAGCAGTGCTTAAGAAAAATTTAGATCTTCCAATAAATGCATTAATAACCACCACGCTTCAGTATCAATTGCCTTTCTTTTTAGGAGGCACCATTAATCTTGGGTATGGAAAAGCAGTGGAATTGCAAAAGCAAGTAGGAGCAAAGTACTTGCTTACTACGCATAATGAGGATAAAAAAGGGGAGGGATTAGTGTCGCTGTTTGCCAAAAGAAAATTTAGCCATGATGCCGGAGTAATCAGCCTTACCCCAGGTGAAGTGTTTGTGTTTTAGTTTTCAATCAGTAACCATCCTCCATTTGCAAGACTTACAATAAGTTGCTGATCAACCATAACCATACTTAGGCTATTTTGATCAGAGATTTTTTTCCAGGTTTTGCCTCCGTTTTTACTGATATCGATGCCGTTTGTGCCACAAGCAAAATACTTATTTTCGGCGTAAATCACGCAAGAGCGATACCCCGACGGGCCTTTTTTGGGTGCTTTCCAGGTTTTGCCACCGTCTGTGGTATAGAAGCAAGTGTTTTGTTTGTTGTTGGGCTCCAAATAATTGCCGCCAACGGTCATGATTTCTTGTTCGGTTTTGACGGCCATGGCGTAGGGCCCGCAAGTAGGGCAAGATACGTACGGTATGGGGCTCTGTGTCCAAGTTTCGCCAAAATCTGTTGATTGAAATAGCCTTGAGGCCAGACCGCCAGAAACAAAATAGAAATTTCCGTTTAAAATTTGATTGGTTTGGCCACTAGCTGCATAGGCTGCTTCACCGTCGAATGCCGAAACCTTTCCAGGAGTTTGCTCCCAATTACTGCCGCCATCTAAGGATCGAAAAGTGCAAAACGTACCGTTGACTGGGTCTCCGATTAAAAAGAGCACATTGTTTTCGGAGGCGATGCCATCAAAAAAAATCGGTTTTTGTTCCCAGTTAAGGCTTATTTTTTCTGGATTGCTTCCATTGAGCGCGATGCGATTTAAATTGCTGCTGTCGTTGCTTTGCATGGCAAATAAATAACCTGCGTTAAAAGCTAAATCGCGAATTTCTTGCGCAGCTGTCCCGAGTTCGATTGTTTTCAAAATATGAAAACTAGGGTCTAAAATGCGAACATTTGCCAAATTAGAACCAATTGCAATCAAGCCATCGGGCAAGCAAAGTACAGCGCGCTCGTGTTCCTTTTTGTCTGCTTTGTTGCGAGGAATGAAGGCGATTTTCTGAGCGTAAGCGGGTTTAATAAAGATGAAAAGTAAAAATAGGCTAAGGTATTTTTTCATGGTTTCCTTTTCTAAAACTAACTTCTAAATTTTGCATGAAAGTCTGATTTGGCTTGTTCCATGATTTGGCCTAGATCAGTGGGTTTTTGTCGTTTCCAACGTTTATGTGACCACAACCATCGGCTTGGTGCATGTTGGATTGAATCGGTGAGAAGCACGAGGTGTTTTTCTGTAATTGCACCATAGTTTTCTTGTAGCGCATCTTCAGTAATTACTTCAAATGAGACGCTATAGTATCCTGATTGTGTATTTTTTATAGTTGCGTATACAACAGCACAATCGTAGCGATTGGCTAAATATTCAGGGCCAAAAATAACCGGTGTTTCTTGACCCAGAAACTTTGTCCAGTATGCCTTTTTGGCATCTGCAGGCGCTTGATCGGCAAGCACCAATACGAGCGCATCCTTTTGCTTGAAAATTTGTTGGTAGTTTGCAGCATGCACCACTTTTAAACCGAAACGCTCTCGTTTTTCTGTGAGCTTTTTATCCCAAAATGCCGCACTAAGAGGCATGCCAATGCCGTAAGTGGGGCGTTTGAACCATAGACCCAAAGCACTAATGAGCCATTCCCAGTTATTATAATGGCTAGAAACTAAAATGATGGGTTTTTGAATGGCTTCGATTTGAGCCAGTTCATCCGGATTTTCGAGTACCATGCGGGCCAAAAGTGCATCCTTTGAAAAACGAAAGTTTTTGATGGATTCGACGATTAAATCGGCTAAAAAATGATAATATTCTTTAGTTAAAACATCGATTTCTTGCTGGGATTTTTCTGGGAATGCTTTTTGAAGATTTTGTTGAATGACTTTCTTGCGGTAAGGAATGATATACCAAAAAGCAAGAAAAATAAAATGTGAGATTCTATATAAAACCCGCAATGGAAGGAGCGAAAGGGGTGCAACCACCAAATAATAGAGTAGGGCTCCCATTAGAATTTATATTTGTCTTTCCACCAAGTTTTGATTTGCTTGGCAAGCTCTTGTTCTTTAGCGCTACTGCCGGGCACAATAAAATTAGTACCTACAATTTCTTGTGGTAAAAATTCTTGCTCGTAAAAATTGCCCGGAAAATCGTGGCTGTAGGCGTACTCTTGGCCATAACCCAACTCTTTCATGAGTTTAGTCGGTGCATTTCTTAAATGAACAGGTACAGAAAGATCACCGGTTTTTTGAACCAAAGCTTGTGCCTGATTGATGGCCATGTAAGCGGCATTTCCTTTCGGGGATCCTGCCAAATAAAGGGTGCATTCGCTGAGGATGATCCTGGATTCTGGCCAACCTACATTTTTAACGGCTTCAAAGCAAGTATTGGCAATTAATAAGGCATTTGGGTTGGCTAAACCAATGTCTTCTGCCGCTAAAATCAGGAGTCTGCGCGCGATAAATTTAGGGTCTTCACCACCTTCAACCATTCTTGCGAGCCAATAAACAGCTGCGTTAGGGTCAGAGCCTCTTACAGATTTAATGAATGCTGAAATGATGTCATAGTGTTGTTCGCCGTCTTTGTCGTAGCGCGCTAAACTTTGTTGTGCGTTTTGAAGCACTACTTCATCTGTAATTTCTATTTGCGCTTGAGTTTGAAAAGTTCCGACAATAATTTCAAATACATTGAGTAATTTTCGAGCATCACCCCCAGAAATTCTAAGCAGCGCATTGGTTTGAACGAGCTTAATTTTTTTGAGTTGTAAAATAGGATCTTCAAGAATGGCTCTATCAATCAGCGTTAAAAGATCTTCTTTACTATGTTGTTCTAAAGTATAAACCTGACACCTCGATAAAAGCGCAGAAATGACTTCAAACGATGGATTCTCGGTGGTAGCACCTATGAGTGTTACGATGCCTTTTTCAACGGCGCCAAGCAAAGAATCTTGTTGTGCTTTAGAGAAGCGATGAATTTCATCGATAAACAAAATAGAACCTTTGGGCTGAAACATACCACCACCTTGTACTTGTGCAATGACATCTCGGACATCCTTGACACCAGATGAAATGGCAGAAAGCGTATGGATTGGGCGTCCTAAATGCTGGGCGATGAGCGTAGCAAGTGTTGTTTTACCGACACCTGGAGGCCCCCAAAAAATCATGGATGGAATAACGCCTGCTTCAATAGCTCTTCGTAATGAAGCATTTTGGCCTAGCAAATGACGTTGGCCAATGTACTGGTCAAGTGTTTTTGGCCGCATGCGTTCAGCTAAAGGAGCATTCATTACTCAAAGATAAGCAAACTAATTTTAGTATCTTCGTGGCAAAACACGATTCAATGAATGTCTACCTCGACAACGCTGCTACCACTCCTGTTGCTCCAGAAGTAGTAGAGGCAATGGTTCCGGTTCTCTTGCAAACTTTTGGCAATCCATCCTCTACACACGCATTTGGCCGACAAGCCAAGGCGCTATTAGAAAATTCCAGACGAAAAATCGCACAATATTTAAATTGTGCAGCTTCTGAACTTATTTTCACATCTGGTGGTACCGAAGCCGACAACATGGCTTTGCATGCGGCGGTCACTCAACTCGGCGTAACGCGCATCATTACTTCTGCTGCTGAACACCATGCGGTGGGGCACACAGCAGAGGCCTTAAAAGATCACGAGCAAATTGAAGTCGTGAATTTAAAACTAGATTCAAAAGGGAATATCAACCTCAAGGAGCTCGAAGCATTATTGCAAGACCCTCAGAAAACTATTGTTTCCTTAATGCATGCCAACAACGAAATCGCAACCTTGCTGCCTTTAGAAAAGGTAGCGCAATTGTGTCGCCAATACGGTGCGCTTTTTCATTCAGATACGGTCCAGACAATGGGGCATTATGCCTTTGATTTAAAAACGTTAGATATTGATTTTATTACTTGTGCGGCGCACAAATTTCATGGCCCTAAAGGAACAGGTTTTCTATACGTGAATAAAAACACGAAGGTCAATCCCTTGATCCATGGAGGTGCCCAAGAAAGAGGTTTGCGTGGCGGCACTGAAAATATTGCTGGCATCGTTGGTTTGGCTACGGCAATGGAATTGGCCTACACAGACTTAGAGGCGCACCAAAAGCATGTCTACGATTTAAAAACATACATGATCGAGCGTTTAATGGCACTATTCCCAGATGTTCGCTTCCATGGTGAAACTGATTTTGATCACGCACTTTATACCGTATTGAATGTATGCTTACCAGCCACAACAAAAGCGGGGCTCTTGTTGTTTACGCTTGATTTAAAAGGAGTTGCCGTAAGTGGCGGTTCAGCATGTACCTCAGGAGCAACAAAAGGATCTCACGTATTGGAAGCAATTGGTGCTGACATGAGCAGGCCAAATGCCCGTTTTTCTTTTTCTCGTTACACGACACGCACTGAAATTGATTATGCGCTCGAGCAGCTCGAAGCGGTTTATCAAAAAAATCTGTAAATTCAGCAAATGCAGCAGCGCCCTAAAGTACTTTGCTTATCGAGTTGGTATCCCAATCAATTGAAACCAACTGAAGGGAATTTTGTCGAGCAGCATCTTCGGGTGTCTAGTACAATTGCGGATGTCGCATTGCTACACGTCGTACTATCAGAACAACACCAAGCACTTACCATTGAAGAAAAGCAATTGCCCTATTACGAGAAAGTGATCTACATTCCTCGCAATAAAACGCTTTTTGTAGGCAAAATCATTTCCTATATTCAGGTGTTGCTTACTTACTGGAAACATGCGCTTCAGACTCCAATTGGCAAGCCCGATTTAATTCATGGTGCCGTTTTATATCCTATTGGTCTTGTGGGTCTTTTGCTCAAATGGCGCTTCAGAATTCCTTTGGTTTTTTCAGAACACTGGACCTGTTATCATCCTTACACCAATCCACAACCCACTCCTTGGCAAAAAATAATGCTGAAATTCATCGGTAACCGCAGTCAATTACTGTTGCCCGTTTCTTTAGATCTAGCGTCTGCCATGCATCAGTTCGGCATCACGAGCCCAATGAAAGTAGTGGCAAATGTTGTAGATACCAGCATTTTTACACCAAAGGTTCAAAGACCGCACAATAACTTTCGCTTTGTGCATGTTTCATCTTTGGATCCTATTCAGAAAAATTTCCATTTGTTGGTCAATGCGTTCTATGAACTCAAGAAACAACAAAACAATGTTGAATTGCATGTAGTTTCTGATGGAGATTTCAATTCCTATAAAAAAATCATCGAAGGCTTTGAGTTTGCCGACTCCATTCATTTTCATGGCCAACAAGATGCACAAGGCGTTGCAGCTATCATGCAATTTGCCGATGCCTTTGTATTGAGCAGCCGTTATGAAAACTTGCCGTGTGTGCTTCTTGAAGCGCTTTCGACAGGCACGCCCATGATCGCTACTCACGTAGGAGGGGTGGCTGAAATCATCAATTCGGGCAACGGAATTTTAATACCAACCGAAGATAAGACAGCCTTGCTGGAGGCTATGAAGTCTATTCAGCAACAAAATTTTGCAGCAGAGGCGATGCACCTCGAAGCACAACAAAAATACAGCCCCACTGCAATCGCTGCTCAATTGCAAGAAGCCTTTCACCAAGTGCTAACGCCGAATGTTCCGTAAAATCCTAGCAAATTTTGGGGTGCGTGTTGGTTCGGCAGTGCTCAACCTCATTTTAGCCATCTTATTTTCTCAAATACTGGGCCCTGAAGGTAAAGGCGAACAAAGTTTGTTTTTGACCACCATTGCAATCATTATCATTTTTGACGGTTTTGTCGGAGGAGCTGCTTTGGTATATTTATCGTCCCGCGTATCTTGGGTTCGTTTGCTTATCGCTTCTAATGCATGGATTGTTATCGTTTGCCTTGGAGCTTATCAACTTCTGATTCATCAATTTGATTTTCAAAGCAGCGCTGCGTTACACATTGCATTACTCAGCGCGATCAGTGCCATCACATCGGTAAATAGTTCACTTTTATTGGGTAAACAGCAGCTCAAAGCCTACAATGTCATTCAAATGATGGTGCCGATGGTAACGTTGGTGGTTGCCCTCGTTCAAGTTCAGATTTGGCACACCATTTATTATCAAGATGCACTATATTTTGCCTATGGTTTGGCCTTATTCATAAGCTTTCTTTTTTTAGTCAAAGCTTGGCCAAAATCTGAACCGTTTGTGCCATGGTCAGCTATCTGGAAACAACTTTTTCAGTTTGGTTTGATCAATCAATTAGCGCATGTTTTGCAGCTGCTGAGTTTTCGCCTGACTTTTTATTTGTTGGATGGGCAAGGTGAGCACGCCGCAGTTGGCCTGATGTCTAATGCAAGTTCAATTACAGAATCCATTTGGTTAGTGGCGTCAAGTATATCGCTTTGGCAATATGCCGTGATTTCAAATTCTTCGGATATTGTCTATAATCAGCAAATTACCGAGAAATTAGCCCGTTACGGCATGCTTGTTTCAATGGTGGTGCTGGGCGTCTTTTTGCTCTTACCAGGCTCGTTTTATGGTTTTGTTTTTGGCCCTTCATTTGTCGAAATCCGATCTTTAATGCTCGTCTTGGCGCCAGGCGTTTGGGTGTTTACCTATGCGCTCATCGTAGGGCATTATTTCTCCGGAATGGGTAAATATTGGGTCAACGCACTTGCTTCAGCAATTGGATTAATTGTTTGTTATTGTTGCGCTGTCTATTTGATTCCTTCCTATGCTGCTCTTGGAGCTGGTTTAGCCATGACCGCATCGTACATCGTGACAACTTTGGTAGTGGCCTATTTTTTCTTAAATGCAGGCGGAAAGCTTTATGTTTTTCCTCCGTTATCCGAAATAAAATTACTTATTGAACGTTTATCGCGTTCCGTTAAAAGTCGTGTCGATGTCTAAAGTTATTAAACTGCTCAAAGGCCTTTGGCTAATAGTCAAAAAACCCTATTTGATCAACCTGATACTCAAAGAGGAGCAGCAATTAGAAGCAGCTTTCAAAAAAAGATTTCCGCGTTTGGTGTTGCAAGAAATAGATGTTTTTTCTTGGCCTGAAGCGCAACATATTGAAATAAAGCCTTATTCTTTTCTTTCAGGTTCTTCGTTGGCTACAGATTTTGCGCTGCTTCAAATGGTGTGTCGCAAATATAAGGTTCAGACCTACTTTGAAATCGGTACGTGGAGAGGGGAGAGCGCTGCCAACGTAGCCCCGTATGTGCAACAAGTTTATACGCTCAATTTATCCGACGACCAATTGCGACAAATGGGTGCGGAAAACTCTTATATCAACGCACATCGTACTTTTTCAAAAACAATCTCAAATGTTCAGCATCTTGTGGGCGATTCTGCAAGCTTCGACTTGGCGCCTTACGCAGCGGCTTGTGATTGTATTTTTATCGACGGTGACCATTCTTATGAGGCTGTTAAGCGCGATACGCAGCGCATATTAGGGCTTAGAAAAAATGAGCAAAGTATCCTGATTTGGCACGACGCGAAGTCCGATACAGAATATCCGAGGTATGAAGTTTTACAAGGTATTTTTGAAGGTTTACCTCAGGAGTTGCATCAACGCGTTTATTTAGTCAAGCATTCATTGTGCGCCATACTTTTACCTGAAGGGCATAAAAGCCAGCCACTCTGTTTACATGAAAAGCCAAATAAATTTTTCTCACTTACCTTGAAGCAGGAAGTTTTCCGAGATTAAATACCTCTAGCCAGGTTAAGTAACTGCAGCAACGAAACAAAAATTCTTGTGCAGGGTTTTCTTGATCTGTGCTCAAAATTGCAGGAGCATCTTGTATGAGTTTTTCCCAATCTACCATTTTTAATGGATCTAAGTCTTTTTTGGTTTGAAGCAAATTGATCCAATAAGTACTGGTTTGATGCAGCCATTGGGCCTGAGGTACAGAAAATCCTTTCTTGTCTTTTCTCCAGGTTATTTCTAGAGGTAAAATATCTTGCACCGCTGTTCTGAGTGCATATTTTGACCATCCGTTCACGATGAGTTTTTCAGGTGCTAAATTTTCGACAGCCTTGACAAGAAAAAGTGCATCGGCAAATGGCGTTCTCGATTCGATGCCATATTGCATCGAGCAACGATCTTCCCAGCGCAACAAACCTTTCAGTGCCGGCCCCTCTCTGTATGCTTTGAGGTGTTTTTGAAGACTTGAATAACGTTTTCTTTTCGGGATTTCAAAATCAGTTAAATATTGTAATGCAATTTTCTTTCTTGAGAACAAACCCCGAACAATAGAAGGGGGGAGTATGCTCAATACATCCTGACTCCATTCTTTCAAAATATATTTTTTGTGCGTAGGACTATTGTCTAGATGCCGCCATTCTTTGATGAATTTCACAAACTTTCCTTTTAGCAAAAGTTCTTTTAAAAAAGTCGGATAGAATACTTGATAGCCAGCAAATAATTCGTCACCACCTTGGCCATCGAGTAGAATTTTAATATTTTGCTGGGCTGCTGCTTGCATGACGGCACTTTGGGCATAGGTACTCGAAGTAAGCAGCGGAATGTCTTGGTGATAAATTATTTTTTCAAAAGAATCGATCAGGCCTTTGGCATTTACTTCTTGTTGAATCCAATCGACTTTTGTTTGATCAACCATTTTTTGAGCCCAAGATCGTTCGTCTAGCGGAGAATCATGTACGGCCGTAAAAGCAGAAATGCCGTTTGAAAGGCTTTCTACGGATTCTTTGTTTTGGATATCTTTCGAAATGGCTAGTAAGGTACTTGAGTCTAGTCCGCCTGAAAGGCAAAAACCAATAGGGACATCGGCCCGAAGCCTGCGCTTGACTGCTTCATTTAAGGCATCTTGTGTATCGGTGTAGGGCATTTCTTGATTTCTTTTGTAAGGAGCGATTTTAAAATCCTGATCTTTAAAAGAATAGCTCATGTGATGCCCGGGTGGCAGTTCAAAAACGCCTTTGAAAAAACCCTCTGATTCCATTTCAATTTGTGCATTGGCTAAAAAATCAGCAACTGCCTTCGGATTCACTGCTGCTTTATAACTAGGAATGCACAATAAAGATTTAATTTCTGACGCAAAACCAAAGTGTTCTGGTGTATTGACATAATAAAATGGTTTGACACCAAACGGATCTCGCGCACAAAAAAGGATTTGCTGGAGGCGGTCAAATATGCAAAATGCCCACATGCCATCGAGTTGTTCAAGGCAACTTGTTCCCCAAAAATGGTATGCTTTCAATAGGACCTCGGCATCCGAATTGGTCGTAAAAACAACGCCTTTTTCGATGAGTAAATTTCTAATTTCAAGGTAATTGTAAATCTCGCCATTGAAAACCATACAATAGCGATCGTCCAGAAGCATCGGTTGAGCCGCTGCAGCAGAAAGATCAATAATAGCTAAGCGGCGGTGTGCTAAGCCCAGATTTTCTTCAGCATAAACTTTGAGTCCGGAGCCGTCGGGTCCTCGATGGGCAATTTTTAGACTCATTTGTTCGAGCACTTCGGTCGGAAAACGAGCTGCTTTTTTTTCAATTAGGCCAGCGATTCCACACATTAGGGCTGCATAGATTGGTCGAGTAGGTAGATGAAGCTTGCAATTGCTGCCGCGCCTAGTTCTAATTCTCGTTTATTGACGGCTTCAAATACATCACTTGGGGCATGGTGGTAATCAAAGTAGCGTTGTGAATCTGGCACAAAGCCAAATAACGGTATGCCTGGATAAGTCGTTTTTAATGGGCCGATATCGACACCTCCGTATCCGTTTTCAAAGATATGCAAGTCATAGGGTCTCAGCGCGGGCTCAAAACTCTGGAGCAAGGACAAGAAGTTGTCTGGTCCGTCAAGATTAAAGCCCCTAGGTGCAAAACCGCCGCGGTCACTTTCGAGGGCTGCAATATGTTTTTCTTGATTGGCCAGAACCCATTTGGCATATTGTTGACCACCTTGGTTGCCATTTTCTTCATTCATGAAGAATACGACGCGTATGGTATGTGTCGGTTGGTAGCCAAGAACTTTTAAAATGCGGAGGGCTTCCAAACAATGAATCACACCAGCGCCGTCATCATGGGCACCCTCACCGGTATCCCAAGAATCTAGGTGTCCGCCAATAGTGATGATTTGATCTGGAAACTTACTCCCTTTAAGTTCTGCCATCACATTGAAGGAAGGGGCATCCGCAAAAGCGCGGCAATCCATTTCTAAGTAAAATTGCACCTTTCCTTTTTGAAGCGCCGCAGACAGTGCGTTGGCATCGTTGGTAGCTAGGGCAGCGGCTGGAATTTTGTCAACACCATTGTCATAATGCATTGAGCCTGTGTGGGGGTGTTCGTCCTGAGGTAAGCCCAAAGACCTAATTAAAACGGCCTTGGCTCCTAGCTTTCCAGCTTCAACAGCACCATTTCCGCGAATGGCATAACAAGCTCCATAAGCTTTAAAAGTTTGAATTTGAGCTGCATCCATCGCTTGATTCAAAAAGACGATTTTTCCTGCGATATCTTTTGATTTGGCTTTTTGTAAATCTGATAGTTGCTTGAACTCAATGACTTCTCCTTCCAGCAGGCCATTGGTGCCAATGGAACCACCGAGTGCCAATAGGTGCACTTTGGTGAGTGTGCCATTTGCTGATTTAAACCAACCACTTTCTGTGGTGCCGCGTTCCCAATGAGGTACCGTGATGGCTTGCTTGGTAACACGATCAAAATGATAGGAGTTCATTTTTTCGTAACTCCAGTTGACTGCCATTTCGGCTTGTGCCGAGCCGGAAAGTCTTGGGCCTATTTGTTTACATAACTGTCTTAAATCCTCGTAGGCGTTTCCTCTAAGAAGTGCTTCATCATAAATTTGGCGAATCAATGCACTGTCTTGAGCACAAAGGCTAAAACTCAAAGCCCAAAAGAGCAAAGCTGGAATCAACTTTAATTTCATGAATAGAATTTGGGTAAAAATACCAATTTCCGCCAAACACAGCTTGCTTTTGGCTATCTTTGCACCTGATCTAACAAAACAATAGAATGGCTTTAAAATGCGGTATCGTCGGCTTACCAAATGTTGGTAAATCAACATTATTTAACTGTTTGTCAAACGCAAAGGCGCAGTCGGCAAACTTTCCTTTTTGTACAATAGAACCCAATCTCGGTACCATTTCGGTTCCAGACCCAAGACTCGAAAAACTTGAAGAAATCGTCAATCCGGAGCGTGTTGTCCCGACCACAATGGAAATCGTTGACATCGCTGGTTTGGTTAAAGGCGCTTCTAAAGGAGAAGGATTAGGCAATCAATTTTTGGCCAATATCCGTGAAACCGATGCTATTTTACATGTGTTGCGTTGCTTTGACGACGGCAACATTATTCACGTGGATGGCAGTGTAGACCCCATCCGTGACAAAGAAATCATCGACATCGAATTACAACTCAAAGACCTCGACTCCATCGAGAAAAAAATACAAAGTTTAGCGCGTGTTATCAAATCTGGTGACAAAGATGCGGTCAAAGAAAATGAATTGGCCTTGCTCATTAAGGCAGGCCTTGAACAAGGTAAGTCTGTCAGAGGTTTAGGTTTTTCACAAGAAGAAATGGACATCATTCATTCTTTCAACCTGATCACCTCTAAGCCAGTTATGTATGTCTGCAACGTTGATGAAGCATCTGTAAAAAGTGGCAATGCGCACGTAACACGCGTCATAGAAGCCGTTGCAGCTGAAAACGCAGAAGTATTAATCATAGGTGCTAAAATTGAAGCAGACATCACCGAACTCGAAACCTACGACGAACGCCAAATGTTTCTAGAAGAGCTTGGTTTAGAAGAGCCAGGTGTCAATCGCCTCATTCGTCAGGCTTATCATTTATTGAATTTACAAACTTATTTCACAGCAGGTGTCAAAGAAGTTCGTGCCTGGACCATTCGCAAGGGCATGACCGCGCCGCAGGCAGCAAGTGTCATTCATACCGACTTTGAAAAAGGATTTATTCGTGCCGAAGTGATGAAATACAACGATTACATCACCTTAGGCTCTGAAAGTGCCGTCAAAGAAGCTGGTAAATTCAAAGTTGAAGGAAAAGAATATATCGTGGAAGATGGTGATATCATGCACTTCCGCTTTAATGTCTAATTTGGAAAGATCAATTTTATGCAAATAACAGCCAATCAAGCGCACTTGAAATCTTGGGTACAAGTGCCAGAAAATTCAGATTTTCCGATACAAAATCTACCTTTTGGTGTGGTCAGCACACTGACGCATCCCGAACACAAATTTGTAGCGGTGCGTATTGGGGATCATGTACTCAATTTGGCAACCTTAGCAAATGAGGGTTATTTCAACGATTTGCCTTTTACGGCGCATGTTTTCCAACAAGATTTTTTAAACCCAATAATGAAATATGGCAAATTAGCCATTCGCGCTTTGCGCAACCGTATTTCTGAGCTATTACAAGAAGAAAACAACTCTTTTAGACTCCAGCAGGAACACCATACTGCACTCATTCCCGTTACTTCAGTGCACACGCATTTACCTGTTCAAATTGGTGATTACACCGATTTCTATTCGTCTAAGGAGCATGCTACTAACGTTGGAATCATGTTCAGAGACCCAGCCAACGCATTGTTACCCAATTGGCTCTGGATTCCTGTAGGGTATCACGGCAGGGCTTCATCGGTAATTCCGTCTGGTCATGACGTCATTCGTCCGAAAGGTCAAATCAAGCCCGATGACAACGCAGATCCAATTTATGCGCCATCCCGACAAATTGATTTTGAACTCGAAATGGGTTTCATCACATTTGATGGAAAACCTTTAGGTCAGCAGATTACTACTGCCGAAGCCGAAGATCATATTTTTGGTTTATGCTTGTTCAATGATTGGTCTGCCCGAGATATCCAAAAATGGGAATACGTTCCATTGGGTCCGTTTTTAGCCAAAAACTTCGCCTCATCGATGTCTTGTTGGATTGTCACGCTAGATGCGCTGCAGCCATTTGCAACATCAACTCCTGCACAACATCCAGACGTGCTTTCCTATCTTAAATTTGAAGGAAACAAATCTTACGATATCCAACTAGAAGTTGCCATTGAAATTCCAGCTCAGCCAGAAAAAGTGGTTTCTCAGTCAAATTTCAAATACATGTACTGGAATATGGCGCAGCAACTTGCGCATCATACCGTCAACGGCTGTAATATCCGTTGTGGTGACCTTATGGGTTCTGGTACCATTTCTGGTCCAACCCCTGACTCTTACGGGTCCATGTTAGAGCTCGCTTGGAAAGGAACAAAGCCCATCCAAATGCCCGATGGTTCAGAGCGTCGCTTTATTCAAGATAACGACACCGTCATCATGCGTGGTTATTGCCAAAACAACGGCGTAAAAATTGGTTTTGGCGAGGTGCGTTCAAAACTATTGCCGAGCATCTGATGCGTTACGACGGCACCGGACATATCGACCTCGAACAAGAGCGCATCGAGATCCTCAATGCCTTCAAGGGTTTATTGCGTGCCACCAAAGACCGCAGCCGAGAAGAAACTAAACTTATACGCAAAGCATTTGACATCGCTCTAGAGGCGCACAAGGACATGCGTCGTAAATCCGGCGAACCTTACATATACCATCCGATATCCGTTGCCCGAATTTGTGCCGAAGAAATGGGTTTAGAACCTACGGCCATTGTTTGTGCACTTTTGCATGATACCGTAGAAGATACGCACATCACGTTACAAGATATCGAAGATCTATTTGGCCCAACCGTCCGGAAAATCATTGATGGTCTCACGAAAATCCCGGAGGTTTTCGATGAAAACACCTCTATCCAAGCAGAGAATTTTAGAAAAATGATCCTCACCATCTCCGATGACTTCAGGGTGGTCTTGATCAAACTCGCAGATCGCTTGCACAACATGCGAACTTTGCAAAGCATGAAGCCTGAAAAGCAACTTAAAATTGCTTCTGAAACCAAGTTTCTTTATGCACCGTTGGCACATCGCCTAGGGCTTTACCCCATCAAATCTGAACTCGAAGACCTCTCCATGAAATATTGTGAGGCCGATGTCTATCGCGAAATTGAAACGAAATTAAAGTCAACTCAAGACGTTCGTAATCGTTTTATTCGTCGTTTTGTAGCGCCAATCAGAACCGCCCTTCAAGAACAAGGTTACGAATTTGAAATCAAGGCCAGGACAAAATCGATTTCTTCCATTTGGCGCAAGATGCAAACCAAAGACATTCCTTTTGAAGAGGTTTTTGATGTTTTTGCGCTGCGCATCATCTTAGACACCTCCCCAGACAAAGAGAAATCCGATTGTTGGCGCGTTTATTCAGTCGTTACAGACTTCTATCAACCGAGTCCAGAACGTCTGCGCGATTGGGTTTCAACGCCAAGAGCCAATGGTTACGAATCTTTGCATACGACCGTTATGTCGCCGCAGGGCAGGTGGGTAGAGGTGCAAATCAGAAGTGAACGCATGGACGACATTGCGGAGCACGGTCTTGCCGCTCACTACAAATACAAAGAATCCAAAACAGAAGAAAACAAATTTGATCGTTGGATTGCAGAAATCAGAGACCTCCTTGACAACCCTGACGCCAGTGCGCTAGATTTTGTCAATGATTTCAAGCTGAATCTGTTTAATGATGAAATTTATGTCTTTACGCCTAAAGGTGAGCTGCGCGTATTGCCCACAGGCTCCACAATCCTAGATTTTGCCTACGATATCCATACAGAAATCGGCAATCATTGTATTGGTGCGAAGGTCAATAACCGTCTGGTTCCTTTGAGTTACCAATTGCAAAACGGCGATCAGCTTGAAATCCTGACCTCCAAAAAACAAAAGCCCAATGACGAGTGGTTGCGTTTTGTCGTTTCAGCCAAAGCCAAGCAGCGCATCAAGCAGGCGCTCAATGAAGAAAGAAAAGTAATTGCCGCAGATGGCAAGGAAATTCTTGAAAGGAAATTCAAGCAATTCAGTATCCGTATGTGCCCTGAAAACATCAAGGCCTTGGAAAGACATTTCCATCTGGATTCTGCAAGCACGCTCTACTACAAAATCGCAAAAGGAAAACTAGATTTAGCCCAACTGCGCGAATTGAATATACAACAAGGTTTGATTGTCCTAGAGCGTAAAATTCGGTCTAAAAAAATCAAAGGTTCCGACGAAAATTTATTGCACGAAGGCATCAATACCGATACGGATACAATCATCATCGGTGAAGATTTCAAAGGCTTTGATTACACTTTAGCCAAATGCTGTAGTCCAATTCCAGGTGATAGTATTTTTGGTTTCATTACCATTTCTAGTGGCATTAAAATCCACCGCTTCAATTGCCCCAATGCCATGCATTTACTTTCAAAACTTGCCTATCGCTGTTTAAAAGCCACATGGCAAAGCAGTGCCCTTGTAGAAAGAGTTGCGGCCATACGTATCATTGGTATCGATCAAATTGGTTTGGTCAATCGCCTTACAGAAATTATTTCGCGCCAAAACAACATCAATATGAAAAGTATTTCTTTTGAAACCAATGATGGTGTATTTGAAGGACGCATCAAGGTTTTGGTCTATGATACCGCTCAATTGGAACAATTGACACGAAAATTTGAGCAGGTAGAAGGTGTCAAGAGTGTGACGCGCTGGGATGCTGCTGTTGACAACGAAGAGTTGAGCTAGCTTTAATTGCGAAGGTCTGAAACTTTGCGCGGCCTCAAACTTGGATTCCAAGAAAAGTTTTTAATCCATTTTTCTTTTGGGTCAATCTGGTCCATCGGATAAAAAATCCCTTCGGGTTGGTCAAAATAGGTGATGCTCATCACTTCCTTTCCTGCGATGCTCACTTCTAAATGATCAGCAAATAAACGATTGAGCCCTTCGCGCTGAATTTGCAAAGTAGTATCGTTGAGTTGTTTTTTAGATTCGGGATAAAAGATGGTCCAGGCTTGCCCCAGAGCCTCCACTAAATTTAAATTCCCGGTGCTGTCAAAATAGGCATTGAGTTCTTTGGCCGCAAGTTGATTGTACAGACTATCCTGCTTTAGCTCCATCAAGATACTTGCTTGTTCAGTCAGCTTGATTTGTTGAATACTGCTGTCTTTAAAAAAGATGAGTGCGGTTTCAGCTTTTAACTCAGCGGTATTGGTCCAAAGAATAGGTTTTTCTTGCAAGAGCAATTCTTCAGACTTGAGTTCGTATTGTGCAAAATCTGCACGCCCTTGTAGTTGAGAATTTAAAAACTTAAAATCTTGATTGGCAATAATATGCTTGTTATTATTTAAACTATCTCTTGATAAAAATAGCGTATCGGCACTCCAGTAAAGTGTATCTTTTTCTAAGACTTGAAACCCAAGTGTTTCGCCCGTGATGAACCCTTTGTGCTCGGTGTCGGATAGCATGGCGTGTTTGCCGAGTAATGCAAATTGCTCTTGCGTATCTTTGTAAAATACATTGCCAAAAGCCTCGTAGTCGTTCTTTTTGGTATTGATAAAGAGGGTGTCACCTTTGATCAGGTGTTGTTGATGAATTACTTGAGCTTGTTTGAATAACTTGCCGTACTCATCTTGGACATGAAACCACCCTTTTTGGCAATAGACTTGAACGGTGTCATTGCTCAGTTGGGCATTTCCGAGGAAATATAGCTTTTGTTGTTCGTAGGCAAATTGCAAGGTGTCTGCCTTGACATCTAGCTTCCCTTTTTTATAATGTACTTGTCCGCTAAAGAAAAACGAACCGTTGCCAGGGTAAAAATAGCCGCGTTGGCAAGTAATGGATTCGTCTGATAGGATAGATTCAATTTTTCCAGCGCTTCTGAAGATTGCCCGACCGCGTTTGGCGTCGTAATCCATGGAGTCGGCACTCATTTTGTAGGCGTTGTCTCGGGCTTTGACGTGTCCCCAAAGCTTTGCGTATTTTTGGTTTTCGCTGTAATAAATAGAATCTGCGTAGAGGTTGATACCATTCTTTTGAATATGCACATTACCATAGGCCCTGACAGCTTTTGCTGGTTCGTTGTAGTGCGCTGAATCGCAATACATGGTATTGCCTTGATAAGTAAAACTAACGGTGCCAACCAAACGGTGGATGCCATTCTGGATGGCATATATTTTTTCAGTGCCCGGCAATAGCTGGAGCTTACCTTGGCTAAATAATGAACCCCAATATACAAATGCAATCAAAAAGAAAGCAAAACGCATTTGAGGATTTCGTGTCATGTTAGTTTTGAAGCGTCTGTTTACGATCAGGCCCGACAGAGATAACGCGAATTGGAATGTTTAATTGTTGCTCTAGGTACGTGACGTAGTCTTTGAGTGCCTTTGGCGAATCATTGTATGATTCCAGTGCTGTGAGGTCGCAATTCCAGCCTTCTAATTTTTTATAGATTGGCTCGATGTGAAGATCTGTGACATCAAATGGAAATTCTGTTACTTTTTGACCGTCAATGAGGTAGTGAGTACATACGTTGATGTGTTCAAATACACCTAAAACATCACTTTTCATCATGGCCAATTCTGTGACACCATTGATCATTATTGCGTAACGCAGCTGCACGAGATCTAGCCAGCCACAACGACGCGGACGGCCTGTAGTGGCGCCAAATTCGCGCCCTTCTTGGCGGATTAGTTCACCGACTTCATCATCGAGTTCAGTAGGGAAGGGGCCGCTGCCAACACGGGTGCAGTAGGCTTTGAAAATACCAATTACTGACCCGATTTTTGTCGGGGCAATACCAAGACCTGTACAAGTACCAGCGGTGACAGTGTTAGAGGATGTTACAAATGGGTACGTACCGAAGTCGATATCGAGCATCGTGCCTTGAGCGCCTTCAGCTAAAACTTTTTTACCATTGAGTAGGGCTGTGTTCAAATAATGTTCGGAGTCAACGGCGGTGAGTTGCTTGAGTACTTCGATGGCTTCAAACCAAGGCTTTTCTAAGCTTGCAAGATCGTAAGTGAAGTCTTGGTGGTGTTCTAAGATGCCTTCGTGTTTTTCAACGAGTGCATCGTACTTTTCTTTGAAATTAGAAGAGTGGATATCTCCAACGCGCAGGCCATTGCGACCTGTTTTGTCCATGTAGGTTGGTCCGATGCCTTTGAGTGTGGAACCAATTTTATTTTTGCCTTTTGCCTGTTCTGATGCGGCATCTAGCAATTTGTGGGTAGGTAGAATTAAGTGGGCTTTTTTGGAAAGCAATAAACGCGTTTTAAAGTCGATGTTAAAAGGCTTGAGTTTGTCGAGTTCAGCACTGAAGACTACGGGGTCAATGACTACGCCATTGCCGACGAGGTTGATGACTTCTTTGTGGAATATTCCGGATGGAATGGTGTGTAATACGTGTTTGATCCCTTCAAATTCTAGGGTGTGTCCAGCATTCGGACCACCTTGAAATCTGGCAATAATGTCATAAGAAGGTGTCAGTACATCTACAATTTTACCTTTACCTTCGTCGCCCCACTGTAAGCCTAATAATACGTCTACCTTCATGATTGTGTTTGTTCAAAAAACTTTTTAATTGGTTCTAAATCTTGATAAATGCCGAAAATGTGTTGCATTCTTGTCAGTTCAAAGATTTTATTGAGTTGTTCGTTTGGTCTGTATAGAACGGTTTCGCCTAAATTCAAACGCGATCGTGTTAGTGTCTTGACTAAAAACGCAATGCCCGTTGAATTGATGTATTCTAAATTGGAGAGGTCAATGACTAAATTCCAGTTGGTGATTTCGTCTAATTTTTCGATTGCCAATTCGCGGTCACTTTCAGTAAAGAATCGACCTTCTAATTTGAAAAGACAAAGATTGCCATGGGTGCTTAAACTGACTTCCATTGTTGAATTATTTTTTTTGAGTACCGTAAAAATAGAGAGAGTGATGCTGGACATCAACTTTAAAGAGTTCCTCTATTGTGGCTTTAATTTGTTGTATTCTTGGATCGCAAAACTCGATCACTTCACCGGTGTCAGTGAGAATCAGGTGATCGTGTTGTTTGGATGCATGGGCTTTTTCAAATTGCGCGATATTTTTTCCAAATTGATGTTTTCGGACTAAATTACAAGCAAGCAATAATTCTATGGTATTGTAAAGGGTTGCACGAGAAACGCGATAATTGTGGTTCTTCATTTTGATATACAAAGACTCCACATCAAAATGCCCTTCGTATTGATAGATTTCAGCGAGTATGGCAAAGCGTTCGGGTGTTTTCCGATGTCCATTTTGCTCGAGGTATGCAGCAAAAATATCTTTGACTGTCGCCGAAATTTGACTTGTTCCCATTTTACGGGTTAAAGTTAATTATAAATTTGAGATGAAATAAAAAAGGGGGCCGAAACCCCCTTTGTTTTATTGGAATAACTTGGCTTATTCGCCACGCTCCATTTTTTCTTTCAATTCAGCAAGGGCATCAAGGTCACCGAGTGTAGATTTCTCAGAGTTTTGATTGATTGCTTTTACTGCTTGATCAGTGTTGCTACCAGCACCACCTTTTTTACCACCTTTGGTTGTTGTAGTTGGCTTGTCTTCACCTTCTTCGAACAAACGCGTGTGTGAAAGAACGATTTTCTTAGCGTCTTTGTTGAATTCGATCACTTTGAAATCAAGTGTGTCTTCAACTTTAGCGTTAGAACCGTCTTCTTTTCTTAGGTGCTTAGAAGGGCAAATACCTTCAACGCCGTAAGGAAGTGAAACGATACCTGATTTATCTTTCATATCGATGATTGTACCGCTATGAATTGTTCCTTCAGCAAATGTATTTTCAAATACATCCCATGGATTTTCTTCAAGTTGTTTGTGACCCAAAGAAATACGACGGTTATCGCGGTCGATTTCAAGTACAAGTACTTCCATTGCGTCTCCAACTTTGCAGAATTCAGATGGATGCTTGATTTTCTTTTGCCAAGAAAGGTCAGAAATGTGAATGAGGCCGTCAACACCTTCTTCTAATTCAACAAATACACCGAAGTTAGTGAAGTTGCGAACTTTAGCTGAATGACGCGTACCTACCGCATATTTGATTTCGATGTCGTTCCATGGATCTGGCATCAATTGTTTGATACCTAAAGACATTTTGCGCTCTTCGCGGTCAAGTGTAAGTACAACTGCTTCTACGCTGTCTCCGATTTTCAAGAAATCTTGAGCAGAACGTAAATGCTGTGACCAGCTCATTTCTGAAACGTGGATCAAGCCTTCAACACCAGCAGCGATTTCAATGAATGCGCCGTAATCAGCCATCACAACAACTTTACCAGTTACTTTGTCACCAACTTGGAGGCTCGTGTCAAGTGAATCCCATGGATGTGGTTGTAATTGTTTTAGACCAAGAGCAATGCGTTTTTTGTCGTCGTCGAAATCGAGGATAACAACATTGATTTTTTGGTCGAGTTCTAACATTTCTTCAGGATGCGTTACGCGGCCCCAAGAAAGGTCAGTGATATGGATGAGTCCGTCAACACCACCGAGGTCGATGAATACTCCGTAAGAAGTAATGTTTTTGACGATACCTTCAAGAACTTGTCCTTTTTCAAGTCCAGAAATGATTTGTTTTTTCTGTTCTTCAAGCTCAGCTTCGATAAGTGCTTTGTGAGAAACGACAACATTTCTGAATTCTTCGTTGATTTTTACAACTTTGAATTCCATGTTTTTACCTACATAGATATCGTAGTCACGGATAGGTTTCACGTCAATTTGTGAACCTGGTAAGAATGCTTCAATTCCGAATACGTCAACGATCAAACCACCTTTGGTACGACATTTAACATAACCAGTGATGATTTCACCTGTGCGAAGTACATCATTGACGCGGATCCATGCACTGTGCATACGCGCTGTGCGGTGAGAAACGATCAATTGACCTGTTTTGTCTTCGAGACAATCAACGTAAACGTCAACTACATCACCAACTTTTAAGTCAGGATTGTAACGAAATTCATTGGCAGCAACAACTCCTTCTGATTTGTAACCGATGTTAACAATGACTTCTTTTTTGTTGAGCATTGCAACAGTCCCTTGAATCACTTCTTTTTCGATGATGGAAGTAAGGGTTTTTTCGTAGCGATCTCCGAGTTCAGAGCGTTCTACTTGATTGTAACCGTCCAATTGGAGCGCTTCCCAATCAAAATCTGCAGTTCCCTGCTTTTCAATGTTCTTTGCCATGTGGCTTTCAAATTTGTATTTCTAATCCCTATTCGACTAAAAAGCTGTTTAACAAAATAATTGCGCAGAATAGGCGCGCTTCTCCAGATGGAGGCGCAAAATTAGCAATAATACTCGGAATTACAATGGATTTTACTTAATTATCGCTGATATTCAATGGGAAATGGGCAAATGGTGCCAGTTTAGGCCCTTGACTCACCAACGCATCGTGCCAGAGCGTAGCGCTAGGTTTACTTAATAATGCTTTGTCATCGAAGTCAGAGATGCAGACCCAAGCATGCGTTGCTATTTCATCTGTCAATTGCTGTGGGCCCCATCCGGAATAACCAGAAAAAAATCTAACACGTCTTTCGGGATGTTTTTCTTGTTG
>JBEDCS010000095.1:0-4187 GCA_041176605.1 Bacteroidota bacterium | reverse complement strand
AATCCCTCCGGGGTCACTCGAGCGGAGATTTGATCAATTACGATCGGATCTCCGCTTTTTATTTCCTTCAAAATATCTGAAAAACAACGAGTTAACTCGATTAAAATGTTCGTTCGAAAAGTTAGATTTATGTACCCCGTGGTAACAATTTGTAACAAACGAAAGTGTTGGTAAGCTTAAGTCATTATCTCTCCGTAGCTTTGCAGCAAATAATTGCCCATGACTTTTCGCGATTTAAATTTGAAGAAACCACTTTGGTCTGCCTTGGATGAACTTGGCTACCACACACCAACCACCATACAGGCTGCTGGTTTCAATGTCATGATGTCTGGGAAGGATACGATTGGAATTGCACAAACTGGTACGGGTAAAACTTTGGCTTACCTATTGCCTTGCTTATGTATGTGGAATTTTTCAAAAGAACCGCACCCACAAATTTTAATTATCGTTCCAACCCGTGAATTAGTAGTGCAGGTTGTGAGTGAAGTCGAAAAATTAACGCCCTATATGAATGTTGCCGTGGGCGGTGTGTACGGTGGCGCAAATATGAGTACGCAAGCAGCTATGGTTTTACAGGGCTTGGATATCTTGGTAGGTACACCGGGGCGCATTCATGACCTCGCCGCAAGTGGCTCTTTACAGCTCAAGCATATTAAAAAAGTAGTCATTGACGAAGTAGATGAAACGCTCAGCCTCGGCTTTAGGCCGCAGTTACTCCGGATATTTGAATACCTGCCAGCCAAAAGACAGCACATGGTTTTTTCGGCAACTTTGTCTGAAGAAGTTGCTGTATTTTTAGAAGATTACCTCATTACGCCCATTCGTGTAGAAGCAGCGCGCGCCGGGTCACCTCTAGAAAAAATTGACCAAATAGCATATGAGGTGCCCAACTTCCTTTCCAAAGTTGCGCTGTTGCGTCATCTATTAACTCAAACAGAACCCACCGCTAAGATTTTAGTTTTTGTGGCTTCTCGGGCCTTGGCCGATTTACTTTTTGAAGAATTAGAAACAGAATTTACAGATTCACTGGGGATTATCCACTCTAATAAAGCTCAGAATTTCCGCTTTGATACCGTACAAAATTTTCAAAACGGTAGCATCCGCATACTGATTGCCACCGATTTGATCGCTCGAGGCATCGACGTAACCGATGTTTCTCATGTCATCAATTTTGACCTCCCTGATAATGCCGAAAATTACATCCATCGTATTGGTAGAACAGGTCGAGCAGATAAAAATGGTAACGCTATAACTTTTGTATCGGCAAAGGATGCAGCATTATTTACAGCCGTTCAAGAGCTCATGCAAAAAGAACTTGCATTTGCGCCGATCGATGCAGCCGTAGCATTGAGCACAGAACTACTCGAATTTGAGAAACCTAAACTGGCTATACCCGGAAAGCTCATCAAATTACCCAAACGAGAAAATGTAGGCGCTTCTTTTCATGAGAAAAAAGCGAAAAACATAAAGGTGAATGTGCGTTACAATCACAAAAAAGCCATGCAAGAGAAGTACGGCAAACCCAAGAAGAAAAGATAATATTATAAACCGCTAAGGAGTTTATTGTAGAGGTCATTGAAGGAGGTTCCATCAGCTGTTTTACTTTTAGACAACTGCTTGAACTCTACCAATGCCCAGAGCACAAATTCCATGATAAACGGCTGGTCTTTTGCTGCAATATTTGGTTGGTATTTTTCAATGAAAGCCTTCAACGGCCCCACACCCATTAACGTGGATGCATAAACCTCATTACTTGACTCTGCTGGCAGTTCAAAAGAACCAACCTCATAAAACCATGCAAGAATGGCATCATAAGGTGTTTGCTCCTCTTTCTTTTTAAGTTTCTCTATTTTTGGAAAATAATTGAGAAACAGCGTTTTGGTCGCTTCGCAAATCAGATGGTCGGCAACAAAAGCGGCTCCCTCCTGCTCGCCTTCATATACCAATTCTATTTTTCCGGTAATAGAAGGCAGCATGCCTAATAGATCGCTAAAGCGGACCGTCGTCTGGTTCTCATTATTGATGATCGCGCGTCTTTCGGCAGTACTCACTAAATTTTCAAAAGCAGTAATGCTCATTCTGGCGCTGACACCACTTTTATAGTCAATATATGGACTTTCGCGTGCCTCAAAGGCGATTTGTTCAAGAATGTCTTTTGCTAATTCCGGAACGTATACTTCGCAAGAACGATTTTCAAGTTTTTCTGCTTCTTGATCTGTAATTTTCTTAGCTGTTTTGATATCCGCAGCGTAGTGCGTTAAAATTTGCGAACCAATGCGGTCTTTGAGCGGTGTAATGATGCTTCCTCGGTTGGTATAGTCTTCTGGATTGGCCGTAAAAACAAATTGAAGGTCGAGTGGCAATCTTAACTTAAAGCCGCGGATTTGAAGATCGCCTTCTTCGAGGATATTGAAAAGTGCAACTTGGATACGCGCTTGTAAGTCTGGCAATTCATTGATGACAAAAATGCAACGATGTGCGCGCGGAATCATGCCGTAATGCAGCACCCTTTGATCGGCGTAACTCAACTTTAAAGTCGCTGCTTTTATTGGGTCAATATCGCCAATTAAATCTGCGACAGTCACGTCTGGCGTGGCTAATTTTTCAAAGAAACGCTCTGAACGGTGCAACCAAGTAATAGGTGTTTGGTCACCTTTTTCTTCGATCAGTTCTTTTGCGTATGGGCTCAAAGGCGCCAAAGGATCGTCGTTGATTTCGCTACCTGCCACTACCGGAATGTATTCGTCAAGTAAATTCAACATTAAGCGAGCAATTCGCGTTTTTCCTTGACCTCGCAAACCGAGTAAATTGATATTATGCTTAGATAAAATGGCGCGTTCTAATTGTGGCAAAACGGTATGCTCATAACCATGTAATTGCGGAAAAATAGGCTGCTTAGATTGGAGCGCTGCAATGAGATTGTCACGCAATTCTGTTTTGATACTTTTTGAAACATAACCCGCCTTTTTCAAGGCACCAAGTGTTTGTATGGAAGTTTGCATATGTTAGTTCAGTCTTTTTTTTCTGTTGGTTTGATAATCATGGAAAATCATTTCGCCGAGGCCCTGTAGTCCCGTAAAAAAGGCCTTTCCATTATTTGATTTGGTGAATTCATCTACGAATGCTTGCAAATAGGGGTCTTGTGCAATCATAAACGTGGTAATTGGTATATGTAATTTGCGTGCTTGTGCAGCAACGGTGTAGCATTTTTCTACAATGTATTGATCCAGGCCGTTGCTGTTTTTGTAGTATTGGCCATCTGGTAAGCGCAAACAACTGGGCTTGCCGTCTGTAATCATTAAGATTTGCTTATTGGTATTGCGTTTTCTCCTGAGGATATCCATCGCCAATTCTAAACCCGCAACGGTATTGGTATGGTACGGGCCAACATTAAGATAAGGAAGGTCTTTGATTTGAATAGGCCAAGCATCATTGCCAAATACAATGATGTCAATGGTATCTTTAGGATAAGTACTGGTGATAAATTCTGCCAAGGCCATGGCTACTTTTTTGGCAGGCGTTATGCGGTCTTCACCATATAAAATCATGCTATGACTGATGTCAATCATGAGCACGGTACTCATTTGTGATTGATGGTGTGTGTCTTGGACAATTAAGTCTCGCTCATGGAGTTGAAAATCTGCCACCCCATTATTAATTTGGGCATTTTTGAGGCTCTCCGTAAGGGCGATATTTTCAAATGTATCACCGAATTGAAAATCGCGGTAATCACCAGTTAACTCCTCGCCTTGTCCACTTTTTTTGGTATTGTGGTTGCCCCTGCCACTTTTGCGAATGTTGCCAAATATTTGCGCCATGGCGTTTTTGCGGAGCGCCCGTTCGGTTTTGGCCGTAATGGATAACGATCCGTTGCCATCTGGCAAGAGCTCTTCTTTGAGATACCCCTTCTTTTTGAGGTCTTCAATAAAATCGTCTAGGGTATAATCTGGCGTCGTTAAATTGTATTCTTTGTCTAAAATTCCTAACCAATCGAGGGCTTCATCAACATCTCCTGAAGTATGGGTAATTAATTCGCTAAAAATATCGAACAAACGTTCAAACGGCGTCTGATCAGGAGCGGCGTAAGGTGTGAAAATATAACCAGAATGGTCCATGGCGTTTGCTTTGTTGATTAAACACGAGCTCATCAAGAAAGTTTGCTTTTGAACCTTGTTTCTTAAAAATAA
>JBEDCS010000094.1:0-6775 GCA_041176605.1 Bacteroidota bacterium | reverse complement strand
CTACAGCAAAATATCACAAAGATTTCTCCTCATTCAAGCGGCGTAACCATCATCAACAACCAACAACAACAAGAATATGATCGGGTCATTATTTGCACAGGGGGTTCGCCTAAAATTTCAGGACTTACCTGGTTGTCAGACCTTGGTTTAGATATTGTGGAGCCGCTGCCCTCATTGTTTACTTTCAATATGCCGCAAAATCCCATTTGCGAATTAATGGGTATCGTAGTGAGTCAGGCTAGTGCCAAAATTGAAGGCACCAAACTAGTTGGCCAAGGGCCGCTACTCATTACCCATTGGGGCATGAGCGGGCCTGCTATTTTATTATTATCTGCTTGGGGCGCCAGGATTTTAGCGCAAAATAATTATCATTTCTTTGTCTTGATCAATTGGTTAGATACTTGCAAAGATGAAGAGCTAAGGGCTCTACTAAGTAGCACCGCAGCAGCACACGCTGCCAAAAAAATCAGCAACTGGAACCCAACAACACTCAGCAACAGACTCTGGCTACACTTGCTGGAGCGCAGCGATATTCATCCCGATTTGCGCTGGTCTGAGTTAGGGAAAAAAGCGTTAAATAGATTGGTCAATACGCTACTCAATGACCGCTACGAAGTCAAAGGTAAAACCACTTTTAAAGAGGAGTTCGTGACGGCAGGTGGCGTTGCATTGTCAGAAATTAATTTTCAGACCATGCAAGCTAAAAAAATTCCAAACTTGTCTTTTGCAGGAGAGCTTTTAGACATCGATGGCATCACTGGAGGTTATAACTTCCAAGCCGCCTGGACTACCGGATTTATTGCCGGCAAACACGCGCTGGCCGAGCGAGCTCCGAAAAACTAAAATTCTGCGTTGAGCGGTGTTCTAGGGAATGGAATGACATCGCGGATATTTGACATCCCTGTCACGAACATCACCATACGTTCAAAGCCTAAACCAAAACCAGCGTGTGGTACTGTTCCGAAACGTCGTGTATCAAGATACCACCATAATTCTTCAGCCGGAATGCCAAATTCTTCGCATTTTTTCAAAAGCACCTCATAGCGCTCTTCACGCTGAGAACCTCCAACAATTTCACCAATGCCAGGGAATAAAACATCCATGGCTGCTACTGTTTTTCCGTCTTCGTTCAAGCGCATGTAAAAGGCCTTGATTTGCGCCGGATAATCAGTCAAAATCACGGGGCAATTGAATTCTTTCTCGACAAGATAACGCTCATGTTCTGATTGAAGGTCAATCCCCCATTCTACCGGATACTTGAATTTCTTCTTTTTGTAATGATTTGAATTCAAGAGTATATCAATGGCTTCTGTATAGGTGAGTCTTTTAAACGGATTTTCGATCACAAACTTGAGGCGCTCAGTAAGGCTCATTTCATGACGCTCATTGGCCGGTTTCTGCGCTTGTTCTTGGGCATCTCTTTCATCTAAAAACTGCACATCAGCAGCACAATTAGTGAGTACATAGTTGCAGATGTATTTCAAGAAGTCTTCCGTTAAGTCCATGTTGTCCTTCAACTCATTGAAAGCAACCTCTGGCTCAATCATCCAGAATTCTGCCAAATGGCGCGACGTATTCGAATTTTCGGCTCTAAATGTTGGGCCAAAAGTATACACCTGGCCTAATGCCGTAGCAGCAAGTTCAGCTTCAAGTTGTCCGGATACGGTAAGGTTAACCGCCTTTCCGAAGAAATCCTCTTTAAAATCAACTTTTCCGTCTTCAGTAAGTGGCGGATTTTTGGCATCAAGGGTAGTCACGCGGAACATTTCACCTGCACCCTCGGCATCTGAACCGGTGATGATTGGCGTATGTAAATAGAAAAATCCGCGCTCATTGAAAAACTGATGGATAGCAAACGCTACCGCATGACGGATGCGAAAAACAGCTCCGAATGTATTGGTTCTGAAACGCAAATGTGCTTGCTCTCGAAGGAAGTCAAGGCTGTGTCTTTTGGGTTGCATCACCGTTTTTTGAACCTCATCAGGGTGGGCATCGCCTAAAATTTCAATGTGCTGAACTTGTAATTCAACCGCCTGGCCTGCTCCTTGCGAAGCAACGATGGTTCCGGTTAAGGAAAGTGCCGCTGCGGTAGTAATGCGCTTTAACAAGGCTTCATCCCATTGCTCGAAATCGATAACGGCTTGCAAATTTGCCATGCAAGAGCCATCATTTAATTGAACAAAACGATTCGATCTAAATGCTCTGACCCATCCTTTGACATTGATTTCTTGACCAAGCAAGGCATCGGCTGCCTCTAAAATTTGCGCTATACGATATCTTTCCATGCTGCAAAGTTAATGAATGTTTAAATTCTTTAAATCGTCTTCGCTAACTGTGGGTGGAAAGATCTTGGCTTTTAATTTGTTGCAGACCAAATTGGCGACATTTCTGGCGTCGTTTTCTGTGCCAAATCCTTGCATACCCGGTCTACCCGGAATAGTGGGTTGGTCAATTAACACTTTTCCACCCTGCGCAATCCGATATGCCCATCCGTTTGGGGTTTGATAAGTATTGACATCATAAGTAGCGACTTCTTTTGCTTTGGTACTCGATGAAGGCCGGCCAAGTATTTGCTTGTTTGAATTTGACTTTTCCTCCGCTTGTTTACTTTCACAAGCGCTTGAAAAACAAATCAATAGTATGAAAAACGGAATTAATTTTCGCATTTGATAAAACTAGCGGTTTGAGCAAAAGTTCCATTTTTCCAACTCAAGTTATAGTTGCCAAATGGGAGGCTTTTCACATCAATCCAGATATTTTTTCCTTTTGCCTCATAGTCCAATTGAAATTGTTTTCCGGCTAAATCACTACACAATAACTCAAAAGGAATTTCTTGATTGGGAATAATTATAAAATCCGTACTCGGATTAGGGTAAACTTTGATGGGTTCTTGGCCTAATTGTGCCCCTGCAGCCGTTCCGCTATAGCCCCAGAAATCGTCCAAAAAGAGCCCTGAATTGTAGCCAGTTCCGATATAGCCCCAACCGTCAAGCGCAAAAGCGATGGCGTTTTTGCGGCCTACGCCAGGAAGGTCTGCACGCTGTGTCCATGAATTGAGGTAATAGTTGTATTCCCAAAGGTCTTTGTGAAAAATATGGGCCGCATCTTCACCCGTACCTAAATAGCAAACAGGAAAGGCCGCCCAACCGCAGGCGCCTGATCTTGCAGCTCCTGGGAAATTTGCTTTCTGAATCCAGAGGTCAGAAACGGGTTCATACATCCAAAAATCTTGGCGCAAGGTGCCGTCGTCACCTGTGCCAACAAAACCGTATTCAGCCATCGAAAACGCCACAGCGGCTTGTCTTGGTGTTCCGGCGAAGTCTGCAACCTGAGTCCAAGAATTCGTGTTGGGATCATAGGCGTAAAAATCATTTTTAAGACCACTCAAGGCTGCGCCAGTTCCGACATATGCTGTTTGGCCCACTACAAAACTTACCGCCTCTTTTCTTGGGGCACCAGTAAAATTTGCTTTCTGCGACCAAGCTTGGGTTGCTGGGTTGTATTCCCAGAGGTCGTTCATGTAGGCAATTGTAGGTGTTTGTCCGAGAGCCACATATCCTTTTTGTTGGCCTTCATGTTGAAGTGTAAAAGCCACAGCGCCAACCCTTTCTAGACCTGCTCCACCTTCACCACCTAATGAAAGTTCGTCGTCCCAATCATCTTGATCCGGTCGGTAAGAATACATCTTTCTTTTGTATTCGAATTCATCCGTGCCCGAGACAGCAAAAGCTTTGCTTTCGATGACAAATGCACATGCATCTGATTTTGGAGGTCCTTTAACGGTGTCCTTTTGTAACCAATAATCTTGAGCAAAAGTCAGCGATACAACAAGTTGTAAGATTAGAATTACACCTATTTTTTTCAGCATCATAGCTTGATGATTTTACGTGAAAACACCTGCCCATCTGTGGAGATGAAACGCAAGATATAAGACCCAGTCTGTAGTTGATCTAAGTGGAAGCTTTGCATAGTGCTTGATTCGCAATTGAGTTGCATTTCTATTTTTCCAAGGGTATTCAAAACCTCAATTCTTTCAATTTTCTGAACCAGACCACTAATTGTTAATACATCGCGAACTGGATTTGGATAGATAGACAAGCTGGTCTCTAAAGCCTCAATCCCGGCATAATCACAAGGTGCATATTCATAAAAACTTGCCTTTTTACCGCTGTAACCTTTACCTGTTCCGACATAAGCTTTATTTCCTATAACAAATGCAACAGCACTTTTTCGTTCGCTTCCGCCATAAGCAGCCCTGAGCGTCCAAGTGTCTGTTTTTGGATTGTATTCAAGGAGATCGCCGAGCAAACCGCCATTATTTCCCAAACAAATAAAACCTCTTTCATCCAACGAGAACGTGCTCGCTGCACCGCGCTCATAAGCTGGGAATGGCGCAATGGGCGTCCAGAGATTGGCACCCGGATCATAGCAATACATGTCTTTTTTGTAAATGTTTTGATCCACTCCCATGCCTACGTAAGCCTTTGAACCTACCACAAACGAAGCCATTTGATAACGCACACCGCCCGGAAATGAGGCGCGTTGTATCCATTGATTGTTACTTGGTTTATATTCCCAAAGTTGCGCACTATAGGTATTTGAACCCAGTTTCCCTCCGCAAATATATCCCTTACCAGCAACAGAAAAACCTGTAGAAAAATAAACACCGTTACCTCCCATGCCAGGGAAATCTGCCACTGCCGTCCAAGCATTTGTCAACGGATTATAGCGCCAAAAATCTTTCAATTTGATGCCTGTTGGCGCAGAAACACTATCCATACCGGCTCCAACATAAGCGTAATTGCCAATCGCGAAAGAAACAGCATCTCGTCTTGCTGCACCGGGTAAATCTGCTTTTTGTGTCCAGCTATCCGAAATAGGGTCATAGGCCCAAAGGTCTTTGTGAATGACTTCTGCTGTGTCTTGACCGCCAAACAAATAACCCTTGTCCATGACCGCAAATCCTGTGGCGCGTTCACGTTTGCCCATGCCAACATCGTTGAGTTTATTCCAGATATTATACTGTGCATGCAGCAATATTGGGAACAAAAATAATATGATCAGGGCCTTTTTCATTGCTTCAAAATAATTTGTTCTTTCACTTTATTTGAGCCATTAATGATTTGAAGTATATAGGCGCCGGCAGGTAACTCACTGAGGTCTAACGTCTGCTTATGCTGTTCCAATTGGGTAATAAAAACCTGGCCTCCATTCATTTGAATGAGTTTAACTTCATACCCGTTTAAATAAGAAGTTGCACTATTTTCTATTGTCAGAAAGTTGACCATTGGATTTGGATATACCTTGATATCGAAAATCAATTCTTCGGTACCTATGGTATTGTCAATTGGGTTGAATTGCCAAAAGTCATTTAAATTGATCCCGTTAGTACCCGTACCTATGTATCCTCTGTCATGAATAGCCCATGCTACCGGAAAGCGCCTTTTGGTTCCCGGAAAATCAATTTCTCGTTTCCAAGAGTTTGTAGCAGGATGAAAAGACCAAACTTGTTCGGTTACAGTAGCTAAACCACCTACATACCCGGAGGTAATATAACCGCGCTGTTGAATAGCAAAACCTGAGCTGCCGCCAGTAGAGTTTCCCGGGTAACTAGCCCTAGATAACCACTGATTGTGTAAGGGTTTGTATTCCCAAAGTTGATTTCCTGTTTTAATGAATCCGCTGCCTTCAATCACGAAAGAACAAGTCCAATTGCCGAAGGTGGTTGGCGCGTTGGTACATAATGACCAACTATCGGTAACTGGATTATACTTTGCCAGTTGATTTGCCTGATAAACAAAGCCTTCATTATAAATAGAAAAACCTTGACTATCACCTGGATTGGGTAAAATACAATTGGCTATTTGGCCCCAGGTATTGGTAAGTGTATTGAATTTATAGAACTGTGTACTCAGTGCCGATCCCCCACCAACGACAGGGCAGTTGTCAACCACAAATGAAACAGCACCATGTGTAGAAACCGGATAGTCAGCTTTTTGGGTCCAGGTATCTGAAGCTGGGTCGTATTCCCACCAATCTTTGAATGAAATGTCTTGACCAGTACCATTGATGTGTCCTAAACCAATATAACCTCGGTGAGAAGTGGCGCAACCCGTTGCACGGTGCCGCCCTACCCCACCAACACTTGCTTTTTGGATCCAAAACTGGGCCTGAAGTTGAAGTTGTAGTAGCAACAGACAGACTAAAATGAACAACCTCATAATTTTTGCCATTTTTGAATTGAACCCGTTTGTGTCTGAACGAGTAGATAAGTTCCAGGTGATAAATCAGCAAAACTTTGACTGTATGACAGTTCTGAATCAAATTGTGCGATAGTTTTTCCATGCAGGTCTTTCAATTGATAGCTACCTGTACCTTGCTTTACATGAAGTTGACCCAAACTCGGATTCGGATAAAGCTGAAAAGGCGCACCAAGTAATTCATCTACACCAACATAAGAGGCATCGATGTTTAGTATGTAATCACCGGTAATTCCTCCCCATCCTTCAACAATAATATAAAGTGGGCCCAAATTAGTTGGGTCAAAAATAAGTTCGGAACTTGGTGCACAAAGCGCCGCGTCATCATTATAAGCTACAACCTGTCCATTCATGTCGACAACGCTTAAAAACGTATCAAATGCAGACTCGCAAAGAGAAACCCGTACCTCAGCCAATAGCGGATTCGGTTCGAAGTAATAATAAATATCTGCTGAAGGATACACGAAATTTTGATTGGAATAACATACTTCTGTAGATCTTGAGTCCGAATATGG
>JBEDCS010000093.1:0-4391 GCA_041176605.1 Bacteroidota bacterium | reverse complement strand
CTGATATTGATTCTTTTGGCCATACTTGGCTTGAACTGATAAGAGAAAGTAGGCAGGAAATTAGATATATCTTGATCGATGACGGACCCCGAAAATTTATTGGTGTTTGCAATTTGAATATTGCGGTAGCCCATCCCACCTTTGAATTGGTGGTTCTTGTAGGTATAGTTCAGTAAAACTGTTCCGCGCTGCTGAAAACGCTCATTTTGGAAGTTGTTGGTAAAGAGACTATCCACTACAGTAAATTGCCCACTTAGTAAATCTTGGTTGTAGGTATATCTGTTTTGCCCCGATGTTCCTAGTTCTATAAAATACTCTGTGGTAAGCATCCAACTTTTGGAAAGTGGTTCTGAGTAGGTAAGGGTTGTGTAGTGCGTGGCGCTGTTATTGCCATTTGTTTTGCGCTGGTCAATTACAGTATCCAAGAATTGATTGCTGGTGTTGGTTTTCAAGCCACCAGTGGAAGAATTATCGTTGTAATTCAGAATGTATTTAGCCTCGAGTTCGCGGTCTGGCTTGCCGAACTTTCTGCGTAAAGTAGCTTCAGAACGGCTGCTTGTTCCTTTCGAACTGTAATTATTATTGATATTTGTCAGGAGGTATGAATTGAAACTATTGTCTCGAAAATCGTTGATTGAGGTATTGTTTTGATCACCAGCATCGATATGTAAGTTAGGCTTGAGCTCAAGTTTGGTCAGTGAATCGATGTCAACGGTGAGGGTCATATTGAGGCGATGCGAACTCGATAAAGATTGATTGTTGGTTGAGTCTTTGGTATAATAAGAGCTATCAGCCAAGAAGTATTGAGACTGACTACTCGAATTGGCTTGTAATTCGCTTTCGTAATAAGAATAATTGAGTCCGAGTTTCACTTTCTTGGACAAACGGTCGTTGTAATAAACGCCTGTTTTCAAGGTTTGAGGAATTCCGGAATTATTCCCTCTAGAATCACGATCCCAGAAGTTGAGGCCGCTGTCATTGAGTTCGTTGTCAAGTCCGAACTTATTCATGTCTCCAAAACCTAGGCTAGATTTAGGCGTATTCGACGCCAGCATAAAGACTGAAATTTTCTGTGTTTTATTGAACTTGTTGAAGAGCACCTCGCTTTCGTAAAATGCTTTGTCAGCAGGCCCTTGATTGAAATCCGAAGCAACAGAGGCTTTTCCAAAATATCCTTTCTTCGCATCCTCTTTGAGTCTGAGGTCCAGTACTTGAATTTTGTCGTCTTCGCCAGCAGCGGCATCCTCGTTTTTCTTTTCGTAAACTTGAACAGATTCTACACCTTTAGCCGCCAAGTTTTTGGTGGCAATAGTGGGGTCAGAGCCAAAAAACTCATCGCCATCGACAAGTACTTTACTGATCTCTTTGCCTTGTGAAGTCAAGGACCCGTCATCTTCAACTTTAATACCTGGTAGCTTTTTAAGTAAGTCTTCTACTACTGCATTCTCAGCAACTTTAAAAGAGTCAGCGACAAAAACCAGCGTATCGCCATTGAAATACATGGCATTTCGGTTTTTGGTCACTACAATTTCTTTGAACTCTTGGATTTTAGGAAAAAGCCTGATATCTGGTAAGTCAAAAGTAGTTTTCTGCTTAGAAGCCATGATGTAAACACTGCGTGGCGTCCAGTTGCGGTGCTCGATAACGACCTGAAAAGAATCAACAGGTAAACCTTGCAAAACGAACTCGCCGTTTTGATTACTGCGGGTATATTTGAGCAAAACGGAGTCGCGCAAGCGAATAGCCATAATGCTCGCTTCATTGATTGCGGCTGTCCCGCTGGTATCTACCAAACGCCCACTCACCTTGACATTTTGTCCAAAATACAGTGGTGAGATGGCTAATAATAGGAGGAGAAGTAAGAGTTTTTTCATGAAATAAGGTAAGTACAAGTAGTTAAGACGTATAAACCACATCATTTGTTGCATTAAGCAACGTAATAAATTTGTTTAATGATTCATTATGAGCTCAGTCAACAACTGATAACTAAAGCCTGATGCTTCGGTGATTTCGACGAATTGGAGGTGGAAGGTTTTTGATTGATAGGCTTGGGGAGTTTTTTTGATTTGTTGAACGAGCGTTTCTTGCTCGACAAAGGCGAGGTTGGTGCTGAAATTGGCATTTCCAAATTCGATGAATTTTTTATTGAATGCTTCATTGAATCCGAGAAAATGTAATTCAAATATTCCATCTTGGTTTTGCATGTCTGAGAGCAGTTGCAGGCTATTTTCGATGGCCTTGTTGAGCCAAGGTTGGGCTTTGCAAAGCGTCAAGGGTTGTGCGCTTGGTGTTTCAGCATCGACAACACGATGCATGTAGGTGGCAATCGGACTTTGTGCGGCATCAAAAAATACGCTGTAAGCTATATTTTTTGAAATTTGATTGTATTGTACGTATGCCATACTCAGGACGCCTTTCAAAAAGTAGAAAGTATATTGTATTTGTTGTCCGTTGTTGCGTGTTGTATTGAGCTGGGCTTTGGCGATGTCTCCGTTTTTTTCAAGAAAGGCTACCGATTGAAAGGTGTTGCCGTTGTTTTGCGTGAAGAGTAAAGAGTTCAGTTTTTGAAGGTCTTTTCTTTTTTCAATTTTTGCTTGATAATTCAAAAAGGCGTCAAGTCCGTCAAATGGAGTGGAAAAAGTATTTCCGAAATGGTCGGTTGGGCGCTCATTTGTTGCATCGGAATTTTCTTGACAAGAGAAGAGTAGAGTGAAAGCTAAAAGCCCGAGAAAAAATATTCTTTGATTCATGGTTTCACGAAATTACAAATACTCCGTAATTTTGAGCCATGTCAGTGGTATTATGTATAGATTTCGGCCTGAAGCGCTGTGGCTTGGCAATCAGTGATGCCAACCGAATTATTGCTAGCCCAATTCTGACTATCGATGCGCAGCAACTTGAAAGTTGGTTGGCAGTTGAAATCCCGAAGCGCAAAATAGGAGAAATTGTATTAGGTTTTCCGACGCGCCTCGACGGCTCGGACTCCCATATTACTGAAAACGTACGTTTACTGAAGGCAGTTCTGGAAAAACAATACCCAACGATACCCATCATTTTATTTGACGAGCGCTATTCTTCAAAAATGGCCAGTCAGGCCATATCAATGACGGGAAACAAAAAGAAAAAGCAAGACAAAGCCCTCATTGACCAAGTAGCCGCTGCACTCATTTTACAAGATTATCTGAGTCAAAGCTAATCCTTACTAAATTTGTAGTATGATTTTACCTGTTGTAGCCTATGGCGATCCAGTATTAAAGAAAGAAGCTGTTGAAATCGATGAACAGTATCCTGATTTGCAGAAACTCATTGCCGATATGTTTGAAACGATGTATCATGCCAAAGGAGTGGGCTTAGCTGCTCCGCAAATCGGTAAGAGCATACGTTTGTTCATTGTCGATGGCAGCCCGTTTGCCGATGAAGAAGAAGACGAACCAGATCCAAAAGCCGAAGGAATCGAGCATTTTAAGAAAGTGTTCATCAATCCGATCATCGAAGAAGAAAACGGTGACAAATGGGCTTTCCAAGAAGGATGTTTGTCCATCCCGGGCATTCGCGAAAACGTAACGCGTCATGAAAAATTAGTCATTACCTATTACGACGAAAATTGGGAGTTTCATGAAGAATCCTATGACGGATATGCAGCGCGCATTATTCAACATGAATACGACCACATTGAAGGGGTCTTGTTTACAGATCACCTGAGCCCTCTCAAGAAAAAACTTCTGACCAAACGCCTCGGCAACATCACCATTGGCGCTATCAATGTCGATTACAAAATGAGTTTTCCTGGTCATAAAAAACAACGTTTAATATGAAAAACATTGGTACATTTTTCAATTCAAAACTAAGCCTAGCTTTATTGTTTTTAACAGGTATGTTTTTAACATCTTGTGGCGCTAATGCTACTGAAAAAGGTAAAAAAGAAACTTTAAAAGAAGCCATTCAAACCTATGAAGATTCACTGAGCAAGTTACAAATGGATCCTGAAAAAGCCAAAGAAATCACGAGCTTGGCTCAAATTGAGTTGGTCAATCGTTATAAAGCATACTTCCAAGCATTTCCACAAGACACATCTAGTGCCGATTACATTTTTAAAACGCACATGATTTACGAAAGTATGGCCGCACCAAGAGAAGCAAGGGCCTATGCAGATACGCTGTTGCAGCGCTTTCCGAATTATAAAAACCGCATATTGGTCATTGAAAGTTTAGGAAGCTCCTATGACCTCAATGAGCCCAGAGATACCGCAATGGTCCGTAAGTACTATAACCTCTTGCTGAAAGATTCAAAAGTTGAATCCATGAAGAAAAAGGATATCAAAGCACGTCTTTCAAGACTCGACCTCACCTTCGAGCAGTATATCATGCAAAGTAATTAAGAAGTAGCTTTGT
>JBEDCS010000092.1:0-5588 GCA_041176605.1 Bacteroidota bacterium | reverse complement strand
TAGCAAAAAGAACCGTCTGTGAAAACGGCACTGTTTAAAGCAGCGTAGAAGTTATCTGTGTTAGGAACAACAGTGCCCATATATTTCTGAACCAATTCTGGGTATTCTTGAACGGCGTCTGAAAAAGAGCAGAAGATAATACCGAGTTCTTTGAGTTTTGCTTTAAAAGACGTGGCAACAGAGACTGAATCCATGACAAAATCAACAGCAACACCAGTAAGGCGTTGTTGTTCTTCCATGGAGATGCCCAATTTGCTCATGGTTTCTTTGAGCTCTGGATCGACGTCGTCCCAGGATTCATATTTTTTAGTTTGCTTTGGCGCTGCGTAATAGGCGATATCTTGAAAATCGGGTTTGGTATATGCCACATGAGCCCACTCGGGTTCTTGCATGGTTTTCCAGATTTCAAATGCTTTTAAGCGGTAAGCCAGTAACCATTCCGGCTCATTTTTTTTAGAAGAGATGAGTCTGATGATATCTTCGTTGAGCCCCTTAGGAACCGTTTCTGTTTCGATATCCGTGACAAAACCAAATTTGTATTCTTGGTTTTCGAGGTCTTTGGCGAGGTCGTTTTCAGTGTAGTTTGCCATGTTATACAGAAAAAGATTCTCCACAGCCGCAAGTGCGGTCTGCATTTGGGTTTTGAAATACAAAACCTTTACCATTTAAACCGCCCGAGAAATCAAGGGTTGTTCCGACGAGGTAGAGGTAGCTTTTTTTATCGACAACGACTTTGACGCCATTATTTTCAAAGCTCATGTCACCTTCTTTTTCATCGTTGTCAAAAGTGAGTTGGTACATCAGTCCTGAACAACCTCCTCCTTGAACTCCAACGCGAATAAAGAAACCATCTTTCCCTTCGTCTTCCATGAGACGCAGGGCTTGCTTTTTTGCGGTGTCTGTAACAGTTAGCATCTAATTTTATTTAGATTAATTATAAATAAAACAATATAATTTCTGCAAATTTACCACTTTAATGGTATTGCATCCAAAGAAACAAACAAAGAAATTAAGTCGTTGTTTGGGTTTAAGCCGATTTTGTCACTTGGGATTTTAGCTTCTTTCAATTTATTGGTTTAATTTAACCCTCAACTTATTAAAAAACAACGCCATGCGACCACTTTATCTTTTCTGCAGTTTGTTTCTTATCCAAATGGTAAGTGCTCAAAAGTTAGTTTTAGACTCCAAGCAATATCAAGTGCTTAAACAAAATAATACCCTTACTGGCGCTGAATTTATTGCACCAAGCTTGGCAGCAGTAACCCAACATTACGCTGGCCCTCAAGATCAAAAAACGGGCTTGTGTGACTGTTTAATCCCATTAGATTCCACTTTTCAATTGGCTATGTTGCCAAACGATGACCTCTATTCGAATAGTATTTCTCTACCATTTAATTTTAATTTTTACGGGACTTCTTATGACAGTCTGTATATCAACAACAACGGAAACATCTCCTTTTCTCAGCCTTATTTTACCTTTACAGCTTACCCATTTCCAGACCCATCTTTTAATATGATTGCGCCTTTCTGGGCAGATGTCGATACACGCTCTACCAATGGCGGCAATGTTTGGTATAAATTGAATCCACATTCATTAGTGATTGTTTGGGACCACGTAGGATACTTCAACATGATGGAAGACAAGCTCAATACTTTTCAATTGATCATTTCTGACGGCTTAGACACCCTGATTCCAAACGGCAACAACGTTTCTTTTTGTTATGGAGACATGCAATGGACAACCGGTTCTGCTTCTGGTGGCTCAAATGGTTTTGGCGGCTCACCAGCCACTGTAGGCGTAAACATTGGTAATGGCATCAATTATTTCCAAGTTGGGCAGTTTGATGCTCCGGGTGTAGCTTTTGACGGACCATATAGTGCAAATGATGGTGTTGATTTTTTGGATGGGCAAGAAATCTACTTTGATTTGGCCAACACCAACTCAAACATTCCACCGCTTGTCATGAGTAGCGGTATTTGCGATACCATAGATGTCTATACCGGCGACACCTTGAAAAGTTTGAATGCCATTGATTTCTCAATTGGTATCAGCACTCCTGAAATTGGTCAAATATTAACAACAACCATTACCTGCGACGAGCCAACTGCACTCACTTACCTCACGAACAGCATCAGCAATGAGTTTACCGGATTCGACCTTACTTTTGATGCAACGGGTGTGCAACCTGGCTTGTATCACATTCAGATTGAAACTACTGACAACGGTATCCCAGCGCAGTCGGTAACGAAAAGCATCCCGATTCGCGTTGTCTATGATGCGAATCTTGCCGGTATAAATGACATGAATGTTGCTCCAATTGAGGTTTATCCGAACCCAACATCCGAAACACTTCAAATTAATGGTCTACAAGCCAATGATATGCTAGAATTATTTGATATTTCTGGCAAATTGATACAAACAATTACGGCTACAAATACAAGCGAAAAATTGACTTTGCCACAGGTTGGTTTTTACATTTTGAGATGTTCAAGCAATAACAAACCTCAAACCGTGCTTAAATTACAGCGCATTTAAGAAAGCACCTTCTTTGCTTATTTCTGTGTATTTTTAGGCCATGAAGAAGTTGATTTTCGCAACTGCGATTCATTTTTTATGTTTTTCTTGGTTTTTTGCCCAACAAAAGGGCCCTGAATTTAAAACCAAATACGTGTTCATTTTAGTCATCGACGGCCCGCGTTACTCTGAAACTTATGGTGAACCGACCTGCAAATACAGCCCCTTGCTCTGTGACTCACTCAAAAATGAAGGAACATTTTATGCGCAATTTAAAAACAACGGCCCCACTTTTACCGTTCCTGGCCATACGGCCATAGTGACTGGAAACTATCAGCGCATTTCTAATGCCGGCACCGCTTTGCCCAAGCAACCCAATATCTTTCAATATTTTTTGAAAAGTACGGGCCTAGATTCTACAGCAGCGTATGTGGTAGCGAGTAAAGGCAAACTCGATGTGTTGGTCAACACCACACACAAAAAGTGGCACAATCATTATGTAGCCAGCACCTATTGCGGGCCTAATGGAAATGGCCTCGGCTATGGCAGAGATGATAAAACCTTTGCGAAGGTGACTGAATTGGTCAAGAGTGAAAATCCGCCTCAGCTCATGTTGATCAATTTGTTGGCGGTTGATGTTTATGGCCACGCCAACAACTGGGAAAAATACTTAGAGTCCATCATGCAATCGGATAAATATGCAGCGCAGTTGTGGCAAATAATCCAGCAAAACCCTATGCTGAAAGACCAAACTACCCTGATGATTACCAATGACCACGGCCGACACCTAGACGGCGTACGCTCTGGTTTTATAAATCATGGCTGTCGTTGTGAGGGTTGCCGACACATTTCACTTCTCGTACTGGGGCCAGATACTCCAAAAGGAAAAATCGTCACTCAAGAAGCAGATATGTTAGACATCTCAGAAACAATTGCTGAGATCTATCATTTTCAAATGCCTACGAGTAAAGGCAAATTTTTACAAGATGCATTTCTTATGGGTCAATGATTGAATCTACTATTTAATTAAGTCATTAAGTAGTTCGTCATCCACTAAATTTGGCAAAGTAACTTTCAATAGAGGCTCTGCTTCCATTGCGCGTTTGATGGCAAAAGTTGCATTTTCATTGCGCGCCCAGTTTCTTCTGGCAATGCCGTTATTGACATCCCAATGCAGCATACTGGTGAGGTTGCGTTGTGCTTGCGAAGAGCCATCTAGGAGCATTCCGAAGCCACCGTTAATGACTTCGCCCCAGCCAACGCCACCGCCATTGTGAATACTCACCCAAGTAGCGCCACGGAAGCTGTCACCAATGACATTTTGAATGGCCATGTCTGCAGTAAAGCGCGACCCGTCGTAGATATTGGAGGTTTCGCGGTATGGCGAATCAGTCCCTGAAACATCGTGGTGGTCTCGACCTAGAACCACGGGGCCAATTTTACCGTCAGCTATTGCTTCGTTGAACGCAGCAGCGATGCGCATTCTGCCTTCTGCATCAGCGTATAAAATTCGGGCTTGTGACCCTACTACTAATTTATTTTGCTGTGCACCCTTGATCCATTGAATGTTGTCTGCCATCTGCTGTTGGATTTCTTCGGGGCTGTTGCGCATCATTTCTTCTAATACAGCACAAGCGATTGCATCGGTTTTCTCGAGGTCTTGCGGGTCACCGCTGGCACAAACCCAACGGAAAGGCCCAAATCCAAAGTCGAAACACATCGGGCCTAAAATATCTTGAACGTAAGATGGATATTTGAAATCGATGTGGTTGCTCGCCATGACATCTGCACCGGCTCTTGAAGCTTCAAGTAGAAAAGCGTTGCCGTAGTCAAAGAAATAAGTGCCTTTGGCGGTGTGTTTATTCACTGCCTCTGCATGCCGTCTTAAACTTTCTTGGACGAATACTTTGAATTTTTCTGGATCGGAGGCCATGAGTTCATTAGCTTGTTCAAAGTCAAGACCTGCTGGATAATACCCACCTGCCCAAGGATTGTGTAAAGAGGTTTGATCAGAACCTAAATCTATATGGATTCCTTCTGTATCAAAACGCTCCCATATATCGACTACATTTCCGAGATAAGCCAAAGAAACAACTTCTTGGATGGCTTGTGCTGCTCGTACTCTTTGACAAAGTGCATCTAGGTTTTCGTAAACCTCATCGACCCAACCTTGTGAATGGCGCGTGTGAACTGCTTTTGGGTTTACTTCAGCTGTAATGGAGATCACGCCGGCAATGTTACCTGCTTTTGGCTGAGCTCCGGACATACCTCCCAAGCCTGCGGTTACAAATATTTTACCCTTGATATCTCCGCGATTTTTAGCAATGCGTCTGAGCGCATTTAGAACAGTAATTGTGGTGCCATGAACAATACCTTGAGGCCCAATATACATGTAAGAACCAGCCGTCATTTGACCGTATTGAGATACACCAAGTGCATTAAAGCGCTCCCAGTCATCGGGCTTGGAGTAATTTGGAATGACCATTCCGTTGGTTACTACAACTCTTGGTGCATTTGGATGAGATGGAAAAAGGCCCATTGGGTGCCCAGAGTACATGACCAAAGTTTGTTCGTCTGTCATTTCAGACAAGTATTTCAGAGTCAGGCGATACTGCACCCAATTTTGAAAAACAGCACCATTTCCACCATACGTAATGAGTTCATGCGGATGCTGTGCGACGCGGTGATCAAGGTTGTTTTGGATCATGAGCATGATCGCTTTGGCCTGTTCACTTTTGCCCGGATATTGGTCAATTGGTCGGGCAAAAATCGGGTGCTCAGGCATGAATCGATACATGTAAATTCGACCGTAGTCAGCCAATTCTTTTGCAAATTCAGCGGCTAATTCAGCGTGCTGTGTTTTCGGAAAATACCTCAAAGCATTTCGAATGGCTAATTTTTTCTCTTCGGGGCTCAGGATTTCCTTGCGCTTCGGCGCATGATTTACATTTGGATCCCAAGCTTTAATTTGGGGAAGCTCAGAAGGAAGTCCTTGTTGTATTTCGTCGGCAAAACTGATCATGGATCTCTATTTTTAATGCAAAAGTAAGCATAATTAAACGTAGCTTTGTAA
>JBEDCS010000091.1:0-9580 GCA_041176605.1 Bacteroidota bacterium | reverse complement strand
CGTGCGTCTACAACGAGTTCTAAATTCACTTGAAATTATTTACAGGATGAAACAATGAAAGCTCAAAGAAAAATCAATGAGCTCTCTATGCGTTTACATATGAAAGAAGAAATTATTTTTTCTTCTTGTGGCGATTTTTTCTAAGTCTTTTTTTACGCTTGTGCGTCGCCATCTTGTGTCTTTTTCTTTTTTTACCGCTTGGCATAATGAGTATATTATATGTTTAGTACTTTGTTACAAAAAAAATGCACCCCCGCAAAGGGAGTGCAAAGGTAATACAAATTTCAGTAAAAAAGAAATCTTATTTGACCTTAACCTTGTTCTTTACTTCGTCAACGAAAGTTTTAGAAGGTTTGAATGAAGGGATGTTGTGCGCAGGGATGATGATCGTCGTATTCTTTGAGATATTGCGACCTGTTTTTTGCGCACGTTCTTTCACTACGAAACTTCCAAATCCACGTAAGTACACATTTTTTCCGTCAGCCATAGAAGCTTTAATGTTGTTCATAAAAGCCTCTACTGCACGAAGTGCCTCTGCTCTTTCCAATCCGGTTTCTTCTGCAATATTTGCAACGATATCCGCTTTTGTCATATCTCTTTGGTTAATTGATTAGGTGATTAATAGCGGCGCAAAAATACTTCACAGAAACATTATATGCGTAATTTTCCACGAATTTTTCTCAAATATTATGCAAGTACTCGGTCAGGAATTGGTCAAATGGTATGAAAATCACCAGCGCAACCTGCCTTGGAGACACACCAAGGACCCTTATCAAATATGGCTTAGCGAGATTATTTTGCAACAAACTCGAGTTGATCAAGGCTTGCCTTATTTCTTGAAGTTTGTGCATGCTTTTCCGAGGGTTGAGCTGCTTGCCGCCGCAACAGAGCAAGAAGTTTTGAGTCTGTGGCAAGGCTTAGGGTATTACAGTCGCGGTAGAAATTTGCACAAAACAGCACAAATCATCACCAATGAATTCAATGGAACTTTTCCAAATTCATATGAGGGTTTGCTCAAGTTGAAGGGAATAGGTCCTTACACTGCAGCCGCGATAGCCTCGTTTGCGTTTGACCTACCCCATGCGGTGGTTGATGGCAATGTTTTTAGGGTATTGAGTCGTTATTTTGGAATAGACTTAGCCATCAATGCTACTGCTGGTAAAAAAACATTTGAAAAAATTGCTGCGGAAGTATTAAACACCAAACAACCAGCCTTACACAACCAAGCCATCATGGAGTTCGGTGCGCTACAGTGTAAACCTGTTTCTCCAAAATGTAATGAGTGCCCATTGCAATTTTCTTGTGTGGCGTTTTCAGAAAACAAAGTTCAATTACTACCGATCAAAGAAAAAAAGGTAAAAGTTAGGCAGCGATTCTTTGTTTATCAGATTGACATCGACCAACAAAACCGCATTGCATTTGAGCGCAGAGCTTCGGGCGATATTTGGGAGGGCTTATTTCAGTTCCCTTTGATAGAGTTTCAGACCTCAGATGAACAGCAGGATTTTCTCGCAAAATTTGATGGCTCATGGCAATCTCCAAAGTTTAAACATGTGCTGACTCACCAAAAAATCGAAGCCTATTTTATTTTAGCGGCTTTGCAGGAAAAAAAGGAAGAAAAAATACATTATTCACTTCAAGAAATCTCTGAACTTCCTTTGCCTCGTTTGATCGATAAGTTTCTTGAACAACATCGAAAAGATTTACCTATTTAGCAGTCTCTTTCTTGTTAACTTTGTAAAAAAACAACGATGCTCTTACTTACCCATCAATCCAAACATAAACAGCCTTCTTTGCTTCGCTTTGTTGAAAACACTGAAGCAAACAAAGACTTCGATTACAGCAAGACAAAAACTCACTTTGAATTTGAAATCAAAGCGGGTCAAAGCGCCGAGGCTTTGCGCGTGCTTGCCGATAAAATCGAAAAACACTTACACGACGAAGCAGTCTGCCTACACATCGAAAATGGCGAGTCTACTGAACTTTTTGCCTTTCTCGAGGGCCTCATGTTAGCCAATTACAGGTTTTTACAACATTTCAGCAAGCCAAAAGCTGGTGTTTTTGCCGAGGTTGTGGTGCCAAAAACGCTCGACAAGGCAAAAATCCAAGAGCTCACCAATATTACAAAAGCAGTTTTTAAAACCAGAGACTTAGTCAATACGCCGGTTTCTCATCTCAATGCCGAGCAAATTGCTGAGGCAGTTGTCGAGCTTGGAGCTGAAGCAGGTTTTCAGGTACAAGTACTCGAAGAAACTCAAATTGAAACACTCAAAATGGGTGGCTTACTCGCGGTAAATAAAGGGTCAATTGATCCGCCGACATTTACAGTTGCAGAATACAAACCCAAAAATGCAAAAAACAAACAACCCATTGTTTTAGTGGGTAAAGGCGTCGTATATGATACAGGAGGTTTGAGCCTCAAGCCTACTCCAGGCAGTATGGACACCATGAAAGGCGATATGGCCGGAGCAGCAACAATGGCTGCAGTTGTTTATTTAGCTGCGCTAGAAAAATTGCCTGTGCATATCATTGCACTTTTACCCGCGACAGACAATAGGCCGGGCGGTAACGCCTATGCGCCCGGTGACGTCATCACGATGTTTGACGGCACAACCGTTGAAGTGCTCAACACAGATGCTGAGGGTCGCATGATCTTAGCAGATGCATTGGCTTATTCAAATAAATACAACCCACAATTGGTAATCGATGCGGCTACCCTCACCGGCGCTGCGCTCAGAGCTATCGGAACCGAAGCTAGCATTATCATGGGCAATGCCGATGATCAAGTTTTTCAGCAACTCGAGGCCAGTGGTGTTGCCGTACACGAACGCGTGGTTCGCTTCCCATTCTGGGACGACTACAAAAAACACATGAAATCAAAAATTGCCGATCTCAAAAATATTGGCGGGCCTAATGCTGGCATGATTTCAGCTGGTAAATTCTTAGAGCATTTTGTCAAGGCCCCTTATATTCACATGGATATTGCTGGCCCAGCTTGGCTTGATGCGCCAGAAAATTATAAGGGCGAGGGCGGAACCGGAGCTGGTGTTCGTTTGCTGTATCACTTTCTTAAAAGCCTTCACAACTAATGGATAAAGACCCTCAAGTAGCAAATAAAGAAAAAGAGGTTTCACAAAAACCCCTGATCAAAGTTGGTCTTACAATCGGTGATATCAACGGAATTGGCCCAGAGGTTTTGATCAAAGCCCTAAAAGACAACAGAATATTAACCGATATTATTCCTGTTGTCTACGGTTCTAATAAAGTTGTTTCATTTTACAAAAAACACTTGAATCTTCAAGATTTCAATTACCAAACTTGTAAATCCGCCGACGAAATTTCACCCAAGAAAATCAACGTCGTCAACGTTTGGCAAGATGAGACTGAAGTTGAGCCAGGGCAATCAAATGCCAATGGTGGTAAATACGCTTTGCTATCTTTGGAGGCCGCTACCAAAGATTTGGCAAGCGGTAAAATTGATGTCATTGTGACGGCGCCTTTTTCAAAAGAGAATGTAGCCAAAGCAGGTTTTGAATTTCCAGGACACACCGAGTATCTCGCCGAGATGTCTGGTGCAAAAGAAGCACTCATGATTCTTGTATCGGGTTCTTTACGTGTTGCATTAGTAACCACACACATCCCTGTCAAAGAAATTTCCAATAAACTCAGCAAAGAGCTCATCGTTCAAAAAATTGAGGCTTTCGAGCAAAGCTTGAAAAAGGACTTCTGCTTGGTCAAGCCCAAAATTGCAGTTTTTGGACTCAATCCGCATGCCGGTGAAAACGGTAAAATTGGAGAAGAAGAGCAACAAATAATTGCGCCTGCCATTCAACAAGCCAGACAAAACGGCATTTTGGCTTTTGGTCCGTATGCAGCAGATGGCTTTTTTGGTTCCAATGCTAGGCAACAATACGACGGTGTTTTAGCGATGTACCACGACCAAGGTCTTGCTGCATTCAAAGCACTCTGTTTTGAAGATGGTGTAAACTTCACGGCTGGTTTGCCAATAGTCAGGACGAGCCCAGATCACGGCACTGCATTTGATATTGCAGGCAAGCAGCTCGCAGATGAACAAAGCATGCGCAGCGCAATCTACCTCGCAGTAGACGCCTACAGAAACAGAAAAATTTACAAAGAAATCTCTGCCAATCCACTGCCATTTTCAAAAGATGAAAAAGGTAGAAAAGAGCAAGATTAAAAGCAGTTTAACCCGAAGTGTGATTTTGGATTTTATAAATCAAAATAAATTCCTTAATTTTGCCCTTCGTTTTTGTTAGTGAAACTTTCAACATGAATAATCCCTACGCCATACCGTTTGTCGGACTCAAGCTCGGGATTCACGAATTTGAATTTGACATTGACAAGTCGTTCTTTGAATCATTGCCTTACTCACTCATAGAAGATGGTCGTTTAATCGCCTATCTAGAGTTAGAAAAAAAAGAAACTATGCTCATCGCCAATTTAGGCATTGATGGTTTCATTTTTTCAGACTGTGACCGCTGTGGCGAACCAATCAATCAAGAAATAGATGGTGAATTCACGATCTACTATACCTTCGGACACGAAGAATCCGAAGATGAAAACCTGATTGTAATCGCTCCCGAGAGCTATCAAATAGACCTCACGCAGCCCATTTATGAGCTCATCACGCTATCCTTGCCTGCAAGAATGGTACACGATGAAGAAGATTGTAATGAAGACATGGTGGCGCTTATTGCTAAATATCAACAAGCTGCCCCAGACCCAAACAAAGACAACGACGACGACGACATTGACCCAAGGTGGTCTGCATTAAAGAATTTAAATTAAATAGCGATAAATTAAAGAAAAATGGCGCATCCTAAACGAAGAATATCGACCACACGTCGTGACAAACGTAGAACGCACAAGAAAGCTACTGCTAATCAAGTAGCAACTTGCCCAACAACAGGTCAGCCGCACCTTTTTCATCATGCGCACTGGCATGAAGGAAAACTCTACTACAGAGGGAAAGTTGTAGCTGAAAAAGCTACAGACTCCATCGAGGAGGTACAATAAGCTCTAATTTTCTCCCATGAAGATTGGGCTTGATGTCTCCGGTGGCGATTTCGCTCCGCAAGCGACAATTGGTGGTGCATTATTAGCCAAAGAAGAATTGGCTAATGATGTTACTATTGTTTTGCTTGGTGACGAACTCGTTATTCAAAAAGAATTAGCCGCCCGAGGCAAATCACCAGAACTTTTCGAAATCATTCACGCGCCAGATGTCATAACCTATCATGACCATCCCACACGTGCTTTACCTAAAAAACCGAACAGCTCAATTGCTGTTGGATTTGACATGCTAGCAAAAGGTCAACTAGACGTTTTTGCAAGTAATGGCAATACCGGAGCAATGTTAGTTGGCTCCATGTACAAACTAAACACCATTCCTGGTGTTATTCGCCCTTGTATTACTTCTACCTTACCGACTATCAATAACGGCAAAACAGTACTTCTCGATGTAGGATCAAACGCCGATTGCAAATCAGATGTGCTCTATCAATTCGCTGTTTTAGGTTCAGTTTATGCCGCCACAGTTCTCAATATCCCGAGTCCGAAAGTTGCTTTGCTTAACATCGGCGAAGAAGACTCAAAGGGCAACTTACTTTCTATAGCGGCCTACAAATTGCTTTCTGAATCCGATGAAGTTAATTTCATTGGAAATATAGAAGGTCGAGATATCTTTACAGGCGTGGCAGATGTCATTGTTTGCGACGGTTTCACCGGCAACATTGTACTAAAAGAAGCCGAAGGTATTTTCACTCTTATGAAAAAACGCGGCATCAAGGACGAATATTTCGATCGTTTCAATTATGAAAATTACGGAGGCACCCCTGTTTTAGGTGTCAAAGGAAATGCCATTATTGGGCATGGAATTTCAAATGATATCGCAGTAAAAAATATGTTGCTGCATGCACATGAGGTCATTGTTTCTGATCTCGCTGTAAAAATTAACGAAGCATTTAACTAAACCATGGGCAAAATTACCGCTGCCATTACCGCCGTTCAAGGATACGTTCCAGAACACATCTTATCCAACGAGGATCTAGCTACACTCGTTGATACCTCGGACGAATGGATTACAAGTCGTACAGGCATCAAAGAGCGTCGCATCATGAAAGATGGCGCAAGCTCTGATATGGCAGCAGCAGCTGTAAAAGCGTTGCTCGAGAAAAAAGGAATCGATCCGCTAGAAATTGAACTTGTAATTATTGGTACTGTTACACCAGACCATCCTTTCCCAAGCACGGCTAACATTGTTTGTGACAAAGTAGGTATGAAAAACGCCTGGAGTTACGACGTCAATGCGGCCTGTTCAGGATTTCTGTATGCACTTTCGACAGGTGCTCAATTTATTGAATCTGGAAAACACAAAAAAGTTATTGTTGTCGGCGTAGACAAAATGACTTCGATCATTGACTACCAAGACCGCACAACTTGTGTGATTTTTGGCGATGGTGCAGGTGCCGTTTTACTTGAGCCGAATGAAGAAGGAAATGGGGTTATAGATTTCATTCTAAAAAGCGACGGTTCGGGAAAACAATATTTACAGCAACCCGCTGGTGGCTCGGTGCAACCAGCCTCGATTGAAACAGTAGAAAACCGCTTGCATTATGTCAAGCAAGAAGGTCAAGCTGTATTTAAATTTGCCGTTACCAATATGGCAGATGTTTCTGCTGAAATTATGGAGCGCAATAATCTAACAAGTGATGATGTCAGTTGGTTAGTGCCACACCAAGCTAACTTGCGCATTATTGACGCGACAGCAAACCGCATGGGCCTTACTAAAGAAAAGGTCATGATTAACATTCAGAAATACGGCAACACAACTGCCGGAACTTTGCCACTTTGCCTTTGGGATTACGAAAAACAATTGAAAAAAGGCGACGTTCTTGTCCTATCAGCTTTTGGTGGAGGATTTACTTGGGGTGCTATTTATTTGAAATGGGCCTACAATTCATAAAAAAATTAACTTTGAAAAAAATATTGTCATGAATCTAGAAGAGATCAAAGACCTCATCAAATTAGTATCGAAATCTGGCCTCGGTAAAGTAGAAATTGAGCGCGAAGGTTTTCGTATTTCTATCAAAGGAAGTCAATCCGAGCAAGTATTAGTTCAGGCTGCGCCTATGATGGCTGCACCTGCTCCAGTAGCAGCTGCACCCGTTGCAGCCGCGCCAAACAACGGAGATGCTGCTCCAGCGGCAGCAACCGATGACAGCAAATATATTACAGTGAAGTCGCCAATGATTGGTACTTTTTACAGAACTCCAGGTCCAGATAAAGATGCTTTTGTCAATGTAGGTGATAGCATTCAACCAGGCATGAAACTCTGTATTATTGAAGCCATGAAAACCTTCAACGAAATTGAATCTGAAGTTTCAGGTAAAATTGTAAAGGTACTCGTGGATAACGCAAGTCCGGTAGATTACGATCAACCATTATTCTTGGTTGACCCAGCTTAAAAACAGCACTATGTTTAAGAAAATTTTGATCGCCAATCGCGGTGAAATCGCGTTGCGCGTTATTCGTACTTGCAAAGAAATGGGCATCAAAACGGTAGCAGTTTACTCTACCGCTGACAAAGACAGCTTGCCTGTTCGCTTTGCAGATGAAGCAGTATGTATTGGTCCTCCAGTGAGTGCACAATCGTACCTCAGCATACCAAGTATCATTGCTGCAGCAGAAATAACCAATGCAGACGCCATTCACCCGGGCTACGGATTCCTTTCTGAAAACGAGAAATTTTCAAAGGTATGTCAAGAACATGGCATCAAATTTATTGGTGCACTCCCTGAGCAAATTGCCGGTATGGGCGACAAAGCTACTGCCAAAGCAACCATGATTGCTGCAGGTGTTCCATGTATTCCAGGTTCAAAAGGCTTGCTCAAAGACCTCGACGACGCATTTAATAGTGCTGAGCATGTCAAATATCCGGTAATCCTCAAGGCTACCGCCGGAGGTGGTGGAAAAGGAATGCGCATTGTTTGGGCTCCCGAAGAAATGGAAGCTGCCTGGGATTCCGCTCGTCAAGAAGCCGGCGCGGCTTTTGGCAACGATGGCATCTACATGGAAAAATTCATTGAAGAACCACGCCATATTGAAATACAAATTGCCGGTGATCAATACGGCAATGCTTGTCACCTCTCTGAACGCGATTGTTCGATTCAACGCCGTCATCAAAAATTAGTTGAAGAAACGCCTTCACCTTTTATGACCGACGAATTGCGCCAGCGAATGGGTGAAGCTGCCATTAAAGCAGCTAAAGCAGTAAAATACGAAGGTGTTGGTACGGTTGAGTTTCTAGTAGACAAAAACCGTGACTTCTATTTCATGGAAATGAATACACGAATTCAAGTTGAGCACACCATCACTGAAGAAGTCATCAACTTTGACCTCATCAAAGAACAAATCAAAATAGCTGCTGGTCATAAAATATCTGGTAAAAATTATTTCCCAACCATGCACGCCATTCAGTGCCGAATCAATGCTGAAGACCCTTACGCAGACTTTCGTCCTAGCCCGGGTAAAATTACCGATTACCATTGCCCAGGTGGCCATGGTGTTAGAATTGATGCGCATGTTTATGCTGGTTATTCTATCCCCCCTCACTACGATTCAATGATTTCAAAACTTATCGTAGTAGCACAAACAAGAGAAGAAGCCATTCTTAAAATGAAACGCGCACTTAGTGAGTATGTCATTGGTGGTGTCAAAACAACCATTCCTTTCCATCAAAAACTCATGGAGAACCCTGACTTCAACGCCGGTAATTTTACCACCAAGTTCATGGAAACATTTGAATATTAAAAAAGGGCTTCCGAAGAAGCCTTTTTTTTGCTCCAAAGGCAACGTTCAGCAAGAAATTTCGTTCTTGAATTGCTAACTTTAGCAACACTAAACCTGAACTACTCAATTCCATGCGTTTTTGGCTAACGTTTATATTATTTCTATCGTTTTTTTGGGCTCCGCTAAGGGCCCAGTATTGTACGCCGCCAACAAGTTTTACGGCCATCACACCAACAACCACCACACAATTTACCGCAACTTTTCCGGCCGGAACAGCACCTGTTTTTACCTTCACTGCTACAGCTGGTTGCACCTACACTTTTGCAACATGTGGACTAAGTAGTGTAGATACTTATTTAAGAATTTATAACGCTGCAGGTGCACTAGTGCAAGGTTGGGATGATCAATGTGGTTTTTTACAAACCAATGCTGTTTGGCTTTGCCCTGTTAGTGGTGCATACAGCATACAACTTTCGCAGTTTTTTTGTAATCCACTTTTTGGCGCTGCTACAGTTTCTTACTTTACGAGTTGCCCGACCGTCACCTGTACCAACCCCGTCGTGAACGCCGGCAATGACCTCATACTTTGCTCCGGAGGTTCAGCACTGTTATCAGGAACAGCCTCCATTGGGCCTGGTTCGGGAAGTACGGCACCCCTTACATTTACTTGGTCCCCTGCAACAGGCTTGAGTTCCACAAATATCCTCAACCCAATAGCTACACCAACGACAACTACCACTTATACACTCACTGCAACCCAAGGAAGCTG
>JBEDCS010000090.1:0-3771 GCA_041176605.1 Bacteroidota bacterium | reverse complement strand
ACCCACCTTCTGGCTTTATTTTTTAGGGGCATATGTTGTATTACAATTTGCGTGGTGGGGCTATCACTTGATACAACTTAGTGCATATATTCCGCAAGAAGACGCCAAGTTAGCCAAGCGCATCGGCATGGTTATCGGAGAAGGCGCCGTCTTTTTACTCATCTTGATTTTTGGTATTTACCGCATTCGCAAATCCATTTCAAAAGAATTCGAATTACAAAAGCGGCAAAATAACTTTTTACTTACCGTCACCCACGAGCTCAAAACCCCTTTAGCAGCACTCAAACTTTATTTACAAACGCTGCAAAAGCACAACCTTACGGAAGCAAAGAAAGAACAAATTATTGACGGGGCATTGAGCGAAAACGAACGCTTGGTGCAGTTGATTGAGAATATTCTCAATACTTCAAGGGCTGAAAACAAAGCATTTGAATTGCGCAAAGAAGAAATTAAGCTATTGGAATTCCTAAGTATATTGACAGAGCGCTACCTAAAAAGATACAAGGATCTTTTCTTGGTGTTAAAAATAGACCCAAATTTGGGTTTAATTGCGGATCCTCAAATGTTGGAAACAATTTTTAGCAATTTAATAGACAACGCAATCAAATATGGCGGAGCAGCACAACAAATTGAAATCAAGGCAGTAGCGCTAGACCGATTTGTTACCATAACCGTGAGCGACGAAGGCCCGGGCATTGCTGCTCAGGAGCGAACACACATCTTTGAAAAATTCTATCGTATAGGTAACGAAGATACACGCAAGGCTTCCGGAAGTGGGCTTGGCTTGTATTTAGTTGCTGAAATGGTGCGTTTGCACAATGGGCAAGTGCGTTGCCAAGAAAATCAACCAAAGGGATGTGTTTTTGAGGTAATTTTACCTTATGAATAAAAAATTCGGACTCATCATTCTCGATGGCTGGGGCTTAGGTGACCACAGCTCTTCTGATGCCATTTTTCAAGCCCAAACACCGTTTATGGATAGCCTTTTGGCAAACTATCCAAACGCAACTTTACTTACCTATGGCGAGGATGTTGGCTTGCCAGATGGTCAAATGGGAAATTCTGAAGTGGGGCACCTCAATATAGGTGCTGGCCGTATCGTCTACCAAGAACTTACGCGCATCAACAAGAGCATTCGCGATGGCGAGTTTCAGCAAAACAAAACGATCCTTGAAGCATTTGGCTATGCTAAAGCCAACAACAAAAAAGTACACTTTGTGGGCTTGGTTTCAGAAGGTGGTGTGCACAGTAGCCAAGCACATTTGCACACACTCTGTGACATGGCGCAAGATTTTGGACTTGACAATTATTTTATTCACGCCATTACCGATGGCCGAGACTGCGACCCAAAAAGCGGTTTGGCTTACCTACAAAAACTAGAAGCACATATAAGTGCGCAAAACGGCAAAATTGCCTCGGTAATTGGTCGTTATTATGCCATGGACCGCGACAAACGCTGGGAGCGCGTGGCTAAGGCCTATCATTTAATGGTCAACGGACAAGGAGAAACAGCAAAAAGCGCAAGTGCTGCATTAGAAGCGGCTTATGGGGCGAATATTACCGATGAATTTATCTTGCCACACCTCATTGAAGCGAAGGGCACAATAGAAAGTGGTGATGCCGTCATTTTCTTTAACTTCAGAACAGACCGGCCACGCGAATTGACTGTTGCACTTACACAAGAAGCATTCACTGAGCACAATATGCATCCGCTAGATTTATATTTCTGCACGATGACCAACTACGATGCAAGTTTCAATAACGTGCGTGTCATCTACGACAAAGACAATCTGGAAATGACCTTAGGTGAAGTGGTTTCTAAAGCCGGAAAAACACAGGTCAGGATAGCAGAAACAGAAAAATATCCGCATGTCACTTTCTTTTTTAGCGGGGGCCGCGAAGCAACTTTTGAAGGGGAAGAACGCCTATTGATTGCCTCCCCAAAAGTGGCAACCTACGACCTACAGCCCGAAATGAGTGCCGTTGAAGTTGGGGCGGCTATCACACAACACATGGAGCAACAGCAACCCGATTTTATTTGCCTGAATTTTGCCAACCCAGACATGGTAGGCCACACTGGCGTATTTTCAGCCATCGTTAAAGCAGTAGAAACCGTGGATCAACAACTCAAAAAAGTGGTAGAATGCGGTCAGGCACTCGGATATGAATTTTTAGTCATTGCCGATCACGGCAATGCCGACTACGCCATCAACCCAGACGGCAGCCCGAATACGGCACATAGCTTGAATCCGGTGCCTGTTGTTTTGGTTACGGAAGCTCATTCGATACAAATTTCAGACGGGATTTTAGCAGATGTTGCACCAACAATCTTAGAGCGCATGGGCCTTCAAAGCCCTAGTGAAATGACCGGGAAAAGTTTGATTGCACTGAAGAACTAATATTTGAATGAAAGCAAATTCTAAAAAGAATTATTGTCATTCTACGCTATTATTACTCTAAAACAATCCCTTTAGCTTTGAGCTGTTGAATCTCTATAAACTTCTTTGGATCAATTGAGTTTGCTTCAAAGACAAAACGCTTGTCGTACATGACGTCATCGGCCCAGAAACTGATCCAGAACTCGTTGTTAAGTGCAAATAAATCTGGCATGATGGGTTCAATTCTTGCCGCCTCATTGGGCAGCATCACCTCTATGCCTTTGCGCAATGTGGAAGTTTTGATTTCTTGCCCCGATGGATCAAGACCATAGCCAGTAGAGGCCACAATGATTCCTTCAATGATATCTTCGCGGTTACTCAGCATATACACAACATACTCGGGTTCTCCGCCTTCTATAGGTAATTCTACTAGTGCTAATGATATGCCTTCTACTTTTGGGCCTAATAACTCTTCTCTCATTTCTATTGAATACTAAAATTGAATACGGTGGCCATTTCCTGTAACAATACTTGTTGTACTTCTGCTATGGTAACAGCTCGGCCCAATTCTTGAGCCATTGAGGTCACGGCTTTGTCTTGTATACCACAAGGCACAATATTACCAAAATAACCGAGATCAGGCGCTACATTAAGCGCTATTCCGTGCATGGTAATCCATCTAGAACACTTCACACCCATGGCACATATTTTCCTGGCGCGTGGGGTTTCAGCATCAATCCAAACCCCCGTTAACCCATCAAAACGCGTGGCAGTAATTTGAAAATGAGCCAGTGTTCGGATCACGGCCTCCTCTAAATAACGCATGTATTTATGGATGTCTGTAAAAAATTGCTCGAGGTCAAGAATCGGATACATGACTAATTGCCCCGGGCCATGATAGGTAATATCCCCTCCCCGATTAATCTTATAAAACTGTGCGTCTATTGCTTGTAAATGAGCTTCGTCGAGCAATAAATGCTCAGCAGCACCGCTCTTGCCTAAAGTATAGACATGCGGATGCTCGCAGAACAATAAATGCTGCTCTGGTATTACCTCTGTATCGTTTTTTCGATTCGAGATTTTACAATCAACGGCCGTTTTGAGCAAATCTTCTTGAAGATCCCAGGCTTGCTTGTAATCGATGAGGCCTAAATCTCGGACACTCACAATAGGAAGTTGCTGCATTATCTGAGAACGTTAACATGCCCAGCTAAAGTGCGGGTAACAGATTTATTATCAGTGTAGACTATTTTCCAGTTGTAGAGGCCAAGCTGCACATCGCGCTTGCCCTTGTAGCGGCCATCCCAACCCTCGGCTGCAGTGTCTGTTTCAAACACCAAGTTGCCCCAGCGGTTGTAGATCTGCAGATTGTAGGCCTTGATGATGTCAGGGT
>JBEDCS010000089.1:0-3109 GCA_041176605.1 Bacteroidota bacterium | reverse complement strand
TTGATTTCGTTCCTGTACTTTTCTTTTAATCTTGGCGTGTAACTCATTACTTAATCACCTCCCCTGATTTTTTTGAATAACGTACTAATTTTCCTTTTACCTCTTTTCTTCCTACGCGGCTAGCAACACCGTTGCTTACAACCATAAGGTTAGAAATGTGGATAGAACCTTCTTTTTCTTCGATTCCACCTTGAGGATTTGTAGCGCTTGGCTTGTTGTGTTTTTTAATCATGTTAACACCTTCTACTGTAGCGCGCATTTTTTCACGATCGATAGTGGCAACTTTGCCCTCACGACCTTTGGACTCACCTGAAATCACTTTCACGGTGTCTCCAATTTTGATGTGTAATTTCTTTTGCATTACTCAATGAATTATAACACCTCAGGTGCTAGTGAAACAATTTTCATGTAGTTACTTTCGCGCAATTCACGAGCAACAGGGCCGAAGATACGTGTACCACGCATTTCACCTGCTTGGTTGAGGATCACACAAGCGTTATCATCAAAGCGGATATAAGATCCGTCTGGACGACGTATTTCTTTTTTCGTGCGAACTACAACAGCTTTAGCAACGGAACCTTTTTTAACGGCACCGTTAGGCATTGCACTTTTAACGGCAACAACAATTTTGTCACCAACTGAGGCATAGCGTCTTCTTGTTCCGCCTAATACTCGGATGCACAATACTTCCTTGGCTCCTGAGTTGTCTGCAACTGATAGTCTGGATTCTGTTTGTATCATTTTATCCGATTATTTAGCGCGTTCTACAATTTCTACCATTCTCCAGTTCTTTGACTTACTCAAAGGACGTGTTTCCATGATACGAACGGTATCACCAACATGACAGTCGTTGTTTTCGTCGTGAGCTACGAAACGGGTAGTTTTCTTAACGAACTTACCGTATTTCGGGTGCTTCACTTTACGCTCAACAGAAACGACAATGGATTTTTCCATTTTGTCACTGGTAACGACACCAATTCTTTCTTTTCTTAAATTTCGTTTTTCCATGTTCATTTTTTTATCTCAGGGTTAGGCCTGATTTGAACGTTTAGTTAACTCTGTACTCAATCTTGCTACCAATTTGCGCATATGGTGAATACGCAATGGATTTTCAATTGGAGCCATTTTATGTGTCAACTTCAGGTTAGTCAATTGACCTCTGAAATCTTCCAAACGGCTTTGTAAATCAGCGGTAGAAAGTTTTGTGATTTCTGCTTGTTTCATCTGCTTAGATTAAACTGGTATAACAAAATCATTGCGAACAATGAACTTACATTTCACAGGCAACTTCTGTGCTGCAAGGCGCATCGCTTCTTTTGCAATGTCGTAAGGTACTCCGTCTGCTTCAAACATGATCGTTCCTGGTTTGATCACGGCCACCCAGTGGCTAGGAGCTCCCTTACCTTTACCCATACGTACTTCAGCTGGTTTTGAGGTAACCGGCTTGTCTGGGAAAATTCGGATCCAAACTTTTCCTTCACGCTTCATGTATCGAGTAACGGCGATACGAGAAGCTTCAATCTGACGTGAAGTAATCCATCCTGGTTCCAAAGCCTTTAATCCGAAAGATCCGAAAGCGATGGTTGAGCCACGATGTGCTAATCCTCGGTTTCTACCTTTCTGTACTCTTCTAAATTTTGTTCTTTTAGGCTGTAACATTTCCTGTCAATTTAACTTTCTTATTACTTCTTCTTTCTTTTGAATGATGCTGGTTTGCGATCACCTCCTTGGTTGTTAGCACCACCGGCATTCATTCCGATGTTCGGCGCTAAATCGCGTTTGCCATAAACCTCACCACGACAAATCCACACTTTCACACCGATACGACCGTATGTTGTGTGTGCTTCAGATACTGCGTAGTCGATGTCGGCACGGAATGTATGTAAAGGTGTACGACCGTCCTTGTACATTTCTGTACGTGCCATTTCAGCACCGTTCAAACGACCAGAGATCTTTACTTTAATTCCTTCAGCACCCATTCTCATCGAACCGGCGATAGCCATTTTGATTGCACGACGGAAAGAAATACGAGCTTCTAATTGACGAGAGATGCCATCAGCAACTAAGCGTGCATCCAATTCTGGACGTTTCACTTCGAAGATGTTGATTTGAATCTCTTTCTTCGTCAATTTCTTTAATTCTTCTTTTAGTTTGTCAACTTCTTGACCACCTTTTCCGATGATGACACCAGGGCGAGCAGTGTTGATAGTTACTGTAACTAGTTTAAGGGTACGCTCGATGATGATCTTAGCGATGCTAGCTTTAGCTAGACGAGCGTTCAAGTAACGGCGAATTTGATCGTCTTCAACGATTTTATCTTTGTAATCGTTACCTCCGTACCAGTTTGATTCCCATCCGTGGATGTAACCAAGTCTATTACCTATTGGATTTGTTTTTTGTCCCATTTCTTCTAGTTATTTTGTACCATCTACTGTGATCGTCACGTGGTTCGATCTTTTTCTAATTCTGTGTGCACGACCTTGTGGTGCTGGTTGAATGCGTTTTAGCATTGTTCCACATCCTACTTCAATGCGACTAACTACCAAAGTTTCTTGGCTGATATCCGCACCCTCGTTTTTTTGCTCCCAGTTTGCAATTGCAGAACGGAGTAATTTACCGAGGCTCGTAGAGGCATCTTTACTATTGAATTGAAGAATGTTTAAAGCCTTATTGACTTCAACACCACGGATCAAATCAGCCACCATTCTCATCTTACGAGGAGAAATAGGTGAATCATTTAAGCGCGCAATGGCCATTGACTTCTTATTTTCTTTCAGCTCTTCAGCTTTTAAGCGTTTTCTAGCTCCCATGACTGTAATAATTCTTAACGTTTCTTATCTTTTTTATTACCGGCGTGTCCACGGAAGTTACGGGTAGGGGAGAATTCTCCTAATTTATGACCTACCATGTTTTCCGTTACGAATACAGGAATGAACTTGTTACCGTTGTGAACGGCAAAGGTCAATCCAACAAATTCCGGAGTAATCGTGGATGCTCGTGACCATGTTTTGATAACAGCCTTGCTGCTAGACGCTTGAGCATCGTCAACTCGTTTCATCAACTTATAGTGAACAAACGGTGGTTTCTTTAATGAACGACTCATACCTTA
>JBEDCS010000088.1:0-18438 GCA_041176605.1 Bacteroidota bacterium | reverse complement strand
CCTTCAATACCGACAAGGGCAAGAATTGGGAGGTAAACCACCAATATGATGATCTGTCCAAAAACCGCACTTTTACTAAACTTTGATGCAGAGTGATATACTTCTGTATTCATTTCATCTTGAGACAGCTTGCCGCGTTTGCGGTGCTGTAGTATATGTAGTGTTGATTCGACGATAATAACCGCGCCATCTATGATCAGGCCAAAATCGAGGGCACCTAAAGACATCAGATTGCCAGATACACCAAAAATATTCATGAGCGCAATGGCAAAAAGCATGGCCAATGGAATCACTGAAGCAACTATTAAGCCTGCCCTGAGATTACCGAGTAAAAGAACGAGTACAAAAATAACGATCAGCGCGCCTTCAATGAGGTTGTTGCTCACGGTATGGATGGCACGATCAACAAGGTTGGTGCGGTCAAGGTAAACATTGAGCTCTACGCCTTGGGGTAAATTCTTTTCAATTTGCGCAACGCGTTGCTTCACTAAATCAATCACCTCAGACGAATTGGCACCTTTGAGCATCAAAACAATGCCACCAACTGCTTCTCCTTTGTCATCAATAGTGAGCGCTCCGTAACGGATCTGTGCTCCGAACGATACTTTGGCCACATCTCTAATGTAAATTGGCGTCTCGGCACTTGGGTGATTGATTTGAATTTGTTCGATATCGGCAAGGCTAGTAAGGAGACCTTCGGTACGAATGTAGGTGGTCATGTGCTGTCTTTCGAGATAAGCACCACCTGTATTTTCATTATTGGCCTCTACGGCCTTGAATACTTCATCTAAAGTAATTTCATGCGCTTTGAGCAAAATAGGATTAATGGCGATTTCATAGGTTTTAACTTCGCCACCAAAACCACTGACATCGGCAACACCCTTTACACCTAGCAATTGCCTTCTGATGATCCAATCTTGTATGGAACGCAAATCAGCGGGCGAAAATTGTTTTTCATAGCCAGGTTTTGCCTTGAGTGTATATTGATAAATTTCACCGAGTCCTGTGCTGAGTGGCGCCATTGTCGGATCTCCAAAACCTGCTGGAATATTATTTTTGGCTTCGGACAAGCGCTCTTGTACTTGTTGGCGAGCCCAATAAATGTCGGTTTGCTCAGTAAATACCACCGTGACCACACTTAATCCAAAACGACTGAACGATCGAATTTCTTCGATACCAGGAATCGTTGCCATAGTTTGCTCTACAGGAAAGGTGACCAATCGTTCGATATCGGTAGCACTTGCAGAGGGCGCCTGCGTGACAATTTGTACTTGATTGTTGGTAATATCGGGTACTGCATCTATGGGTAATTGCTTGAGTGAAAACAATCCCCAGACGATGAGCCCGAGTGTCAATACGGCAACAATGAGTTTGTTGTGTATCGACCAATGAATGATGCGATTTAACATAAAGATTTCAATTATAATTAAGAATAAAGCTTGGTTTCTTAATTACAATTGAGGTGGATGCCAAAAATGAAAGTAGTCGTTGGTAGCTGCATTTTGAGGTGCAGCATGATTGCGCTCTTGCCTATTTTCTGGAGTTAAAACCACGCAGGTTGTCTCGATTGGCACGAGCTCTTGGAAATAGTAATGGACGGTTTGTTGAGAGGACGACTTGAATGGTAAATCGCGGTGTTCTGAATGCGGTTCGGAAAATTGCTGAATATAATGCTCTTGAATGAATGCTAAAAAACTAGGGTCTGATGCTTCTTTTTGAAAGGCTTGATAATGAGATAAAAGCGCTTCGGTTTTAAAAAATTCAAGCCCTTGCCAGTTTGGTGCTAAGGATAGCAACAAAAAATACAATGAAAACAAGGCAGCCCAAATACGCATAGACAAACTTACAAAAAAGAATACATAACTTCGTGGAAAACAAATATCATGACAGGACAGCGCAGCATAAGTTTCTTATTTTTTTTGATGGTTTTCAACACCGTGTTTTTCGCACAGGATACGCAATTATCATGCCGTGAATTGAAGGGCAGAACCCATACTTCTTTGCTAAAAAGCGCGTCATTGACTATTGCAGAAATTGCCCAAACTGAGCTCTACGATGTATCTTATTACTTTTTAGACCTGAACATGACCAATACTTCAACTTATTTGAGTGGTTCAGTAGCCATTCATGCCAAGGCAAAAGTCAATTTAGATTCAGCCTTAATCGAATTATACGAATCTTTAACGATCAGTCAGGTCAAAGTTAATGGGTCTGTTGTCAATTACCATCGGAGTTTGAATAAGGTAAGAATTCCAGTTAACGCCGCCGCGAACCAATCTTTTGCATTGGAAATTACTTATTCAGGCAACCCTCCTACCGCACAAACCAATCCTTTGGGTGGCAGCGGGCTTACTGCAGGTACTTCAAACACTTGGGGAAACAAAGTCGTTTGGTCGCTTTCCGAACCTTTTTCTGCCTATGAGTGGTTTCCGGTCAAACAAAGTCTTACTGATAAGGCAGATTCTTGCGCAGTTCATGTTACGGTACCCGATACTTTGATGGCTGGATCAAACGGACTTTTGGAAAATGTCGTTGTGCTGCCAAATGGTATGAAAAGATTTGAATGGAAACACCGCCACCCTATCGACTACTACCTCATTTCTGTTTCTGTAGCCAAATACATCGATTACAGCATTTATGCAAACCCTGTTGGGGCGAGTAGTCCTGTACTTATTCAAAACTTTATTTATAACAACCCGAACACGCTTCCTTACTTTCTGGATGAAATCAATGAAACCGTAGATTTCATGGAGCTTTACGCACAACTCTACGGGCCCTACCCCTTTGCCGACGAAAAATATGGCCACTGCATGGCGCCAATTGGAGGCGGTATGGAACACCAAACCATGACCACACAAGGTTTATTTGAAAAAACACTGACGTCACACGAGCTGGCACACCAATGGTGGGGTAACAACGTAACTTGTGCCTCCTGGTGCGACATCTGGCTCAATGAAGGCTTTGCATCATACAGCGAATATTTGATGCTGGCTAATTTGTATCCGGGCACTCAAATTGCACACATGCAACAAGTGCATCAGAGTGTCATGAATCAGGCAGGCGGTAGCGTTTGGGTACTCGACTCGCTCAATGAAGCGCGTATTTTTAGTGGAAGGCTCACCTATGATAAAGGCGCTGCAATCATTCATTCTATGCGTTATTTGATCGATAACGACAGTCTTTTTTTTAATGGTTTGCACGCATTTCAAGCATCCTACGCAGACAGTACTGCCACAGGCCTTGATTTCAAAAATTTCATGGTCAACTATTGTTCAACAGCGCTTGATGTCTTTTTTGAGCAATGGTATTTTGGAGAGGGTTTCCCTACCTATGATGTAGTCTGGAATCAGATAGGTACCGATGTGCATTTACAAATCAATCATACGGTTTCGATGCCAAATATAACCCCCACCTTTACAAATCCGATTGAACTGAGAATTTCGCGACAAGCACAACCAGATACCTTGATCCGATTTGATATTCAAAGCAACTCAGAAAATTTCATTCTACCCAATTTAGGCATCGTACAGGGTGGAATTTTCATCGACCCCTCTAATTGGATCATCAATGGCTTTGGGGGCGTAGACTTCAACCCTGATTACACGGCAACAACTCATACCGTCTCGACTCAAAACAATTGGCTGATTTACCCGAATCCGACGGATGACGCCATTTTTATTCAGCAAACAAATGGCGACCCGATGGCTTATGAACTCTATCAAAACAATGGAAAACTGCTCAAGAGTGGGCAAATTCTTTCAAACGAACCTATACTTTTAAATGGCTTTGAATCTGGCACTTACATTTTGCGCTTAAAACAAGGAGCGCAAATACGCACGCAGCTTGTAACAATAAAGTAAGCTTTGCGTCGTTAGCTACGTTTTAAATCAATTAATCAAAATTATCTATGATCAAAAAAGTTGTTGTCTGCGCCTTATTTTTTGTTGGCCTTCATGCAAATGCACAAATCAAAATCAATGAATTGTACTTGCAATCTGGTGCGTTTTTCAATCAGTCAAGAGGTAATTTAGCTGATTTTCAAACCCTTGCTCCACAATCGAGCATATTACAACAAGACCTCAGTTTGTACCAGAACTACCCGATGTACAATTTCAATTTACCAGGTCAAGCCCAAACTTTAAGCCTTGGGCTTCAGTTAGCCAAATTACCAAATGCCACGTTGCGCGTTGGTTTAACACATGTCAATCAAGGCTCGGCGTTGTCTTATGGAGGTTCTTATACGGAATCTTTTACTGTAGACACGCTAACAAGTTCTCAAACAGGGGAACAGTTTTTGGTCGATTCTTTTAGCACCCATAGTTACAATGCACGTTATTCGCAAGAGCAATTGCGACTCGATGCATCGCTAATTTTTAGGCTGAATGGTGAAAAGCGCTGGAGTCTTTATGGTGGTGTTGGCGCAAATATTGGCATGAGTTATAATTGCCAAACAACAGTACACCAAAGTGTATCTCCATATGGTGATTCTCAGTATTACGGCCTATTTAATGATTATATTATGTATTCTGACGGAGTGCATCAACACGAAACTTTTGAAAACAAAGGTGGTATAGGAGTTGGTATTTACGCGCCGCTTGGCCTTGATTTTCAAGTTGGTAAGAATCGAGCATTCTGGAAACCCTTCCACCTCTATGCAGAAATGAGACCAGGTCTAAATATCACTCAGATATCAGGTCTAGGAACCACATTTAGTGCCGGTGGGTTTTCGAATTTTGGACTTCGCGTGAAGTTTAACTAATACATAAGCATTCTAAATTAAAAAGCCGGGAAGATTTTCTCGGCTTTTTTTGTGTTTAAATAAAGGTAATGAGTAAATTTGTGGCGCACAATAAACTAACTACTGTAACTTTTGTTACGTAATTAAAATTCATACCATGGACGCAGCTTCAAGCGCTAATTACCTGCCACTCCTCATGCAAATTGCAGTGGCTGCAGCATTTGTGATTTTCACTTTATTTGTCACGCACAAACTCACACCAAGAATTAATTCAGTCAAAAAAGACGACAACTTTGAATGTGGTATTGATGCACAAGGAAATGCGCGTTTCCCAGTTTCAATTCGCTATTTCATGACTGCCATCCTTTTTGTCCTGTTTGACGTAGAAGTCATTTTCTTTTACCCATATGCGGTCAATTTCTACGAACTCAAATTAGAAGGCTTATTGGCCGTCATTATGTTTGTCGGTTTTTTCTTGACCGGATTTTACTACATCTATAAAAAAGGAGCACTAGAATGGGAAAAATAGAAGACCTCGAGACCATCAACGGTGAGGGCTATCAGCTCACCACCCTTGACAAAGCCATCGCGCTTGCCCGTGCCAACTCTGTTTGGCCTTTGCCATTTGCAACCTCTTGTTGCGGAATCGAATTCATGGCAACAATGGGAAGTGCCTACGACCTTTCCCGTTTTGGAATGGAACGCATGTCATTTACACCAAGGCAAGCAGACTTGCTCATCGTAGCCGGAACCATCTCTAAAAAATTAGGGCCGGTGTTGAAACGTGTATACGAGCAAATGGCCGAGCCTAAGTGGGTATTGTCTGTGGGTGCTTGTGCATCATCAGGCGGTATTTTCGATACTTACTCTGTACTACAAGGCATTGACCGCATCATTCCGGTTGACGTCTATGTGCCGGGTTGTCCGCCAAGACCAGAACAAATCATTGACGGAGTCATGAATATTCATGAACTCGTTAAAAAAGAATCTAACCGCAGACGCTATTCTGAAGAATACAAGCATTTGTTAGAAACCTACGAAATCGATATCGATCAACATGGAGAAGCTAAATAATCAAGATTTTTTGACAGCCATCCAGGCAGAGTTTGGTACAGCCGTGCTCAGTCACGAGGAAGCCTATGGCATGCTCAACATCGAAGCTGAGCCATCCAAAATCCACGCAATGATTGCATGGTTACAACAGCACCCTACCTTGAGCGTCAACTACCTCACTAATATTGCTGCGGTTCACTATCCAGATAATTTAAACCGAGAGTTTGCAGTAGTTTACCAGTTGCATTCATGGAAAAACAATTTACGCTTCAGGATCAAAGGCTATTTAGCTAAAGATGCTTTGCAAATTGCAACTATTACAGATCTTTTTGCCGGCGCAAACTGGATGGAGCGTGAAACCTATGACTTTTACGGCATTGAGTTTACAGGTCATCCTGACCTTCGTCGCATCCTCAACATGGACGACATGGATTATTTCCCAATGCGCAAAGAGTACGTTCTTGAAGACGCAACCAGAGAAGACAAAGACGACAGATTTTTCGGACGCAATACCAACGAAATATGAGCGAAGCATTAAAAGATGTCTTGCAGAACGCAGACCCTGCAAACATTGCCACTATAAACTTTGGTCCGACCCACCCTTCTACACACGGTATTTTTCAGAATATTTTAAAAGTAGATGGCGAGAAAATCATTTCATCTGAGCAAACAGTAGGATACATTCACCGTGCATTTGAAAAATTAGCCGAAAGACGTCCTTACAATCAAATTACCCCAATCACCGACCGTCTCAACTACTGCTCAAGCCCGATCAACAACATTGGTTGGGAAATGACCGTTGAGAAACTCATCGGTGTCGACATTCCAAAGCGCGTGCAATACATGCGCGTGATCATCATGGAATTGGCACGTATTGCCGACCACCTCATTTGTAATTCAGTTATTGGTGTAGATGCTGGTGCGCTCACCTCTTTCTTTTACCCGTTTTCTGAACGCGAAAAGATTTACGAACTCTACGAAGAACTCAGTGGTGCACGCCTAACTACAAACATGGGCCGAATTGGCGGTTTTGAGCGCGACTTCACTCCTGTCTTTCACGAAAAACTCAAATCTTTCTTAAAAACTTTCCCAAAAGCTTTTGAAGAATTCGACAGCATGTTGGCACGAAACCGCATTTTTATGGACCGCACCAAAGGTGCAGGCCCTATTTCTGCAGAACGCGCTTTGTCCTATTCGTTTTCAGGCCCTAATCTAAGAGCCGCAGGCGTTGATTACGACGTTCGCGTCATGAGCCCTTATTCTTCTTACGAAGACTTCGATTTCATTATACCAGTCGGCGTCAACGGCGATACCTACGATCGTTTCATGGTACGCCAAGAAGAAATCCGCCAAAGTTTGCGCATTATTGAGCAAGCCTACAACAACCTTCCTGAAGGAGACTACAAAGCTGACCTCCCTGATTTCTACCTCCCAGCAAAGGCAGATGTATACAACAACATGGAAGCACTCATTTATCACTTTAAAATTGTGATGGGTGAAACCGAAATTCCAGCTGGAGAAGTTTATCATTCAGTAGAAGGTGGTAATGGCGAATTAGGTTTCTACCTTATTTCTGACGGTGGCCGTACTCCTTACCGACTTCAATTCAGAAGACCTTGTTTTATTTATTATCAAGCATATCCAGAAATGATCAAAGGGATGCCAATTTCTGATGCCGTTCTTACGCTCAGCAGCATCAATGTCATTGCCGGAGAACTAGACGCCTAATATGAAAGCAGAGCATCCACAAGCAGTAAATGAAGCACCGATTGATTTCAGTGCACATACCATGACTGAAATTCAACGCGTAATTGATTTGTTTCCGGCAGGCAAACAAAAAAGTGCCATTTTGCGCATCCTACACTTCGTACAAGAAGAATTTGGATGGGTGAGTGTTGGCGCCATGAACCGCGTCGCACAAATTCTCGACATCCAACCCATAGAGGTGTATGAGGTCGCTACCTTCTATACTATGTTTCACCTCGACCCTGTCGGGAAAAATGTACTAGAAGTTTGTAGAACAGGGCCTTGTCAACTTGTAGGTTCTGATGACCTGATCACCTATATCGAACAAAAACTCGACATCAAAGTTGGTGAAACTACCAAAGACGGCATGTTTACACTCAAAACAGTAGAATGCCTTGGTGCTTGTGGTTACGGGCCTATGCTTATGTGCAAATACAAGTTTTACGAGCACCTTACCAAAGAAAAAGTCAACGAATTACTCGACGCCATGCGCGACGCTTCCCAATCTTAAATCAAAATGGCTAAAAAACTACTTTTAGAACACGCTGATGTGCCAGGTATTGCTTCTTATGAAGTTTACCGAAAGCATGGTGGCTACGCTTCAGTTGAAAAAGCACTCAAAACCATGAGTCCTGATGAAGTCGTAGAAGAAGTTAAAAAATCTGGTTTGCGCGGACGCGGAGGAGCAGGATTCCCTACCGGGATGAAATGGTCATTTTTGGCAAAACCAGAAGGCGTAGAAAGACACTTAGTGTGTAACGCCGATGAATCAGAACCCGGTACTTTCAAGGATCGCTATCTGATGGAAAAAATTCCACACTTGCTCATCGAGGGTATGATCACATCGAGTTATGCACTAGGCGCGCGACGTTCTTACATTTACATCCGTGGCGAGTTCATGTTCGTTTTGCGCATACTTGAAAAAGCCATAGCAGAGGCCTATGCCAATGGTATGCTCGGTAAAAATATTTTAGGATCAGGCTATGACCTCGATTTAGTAGTAACACCCGGTGGAGGCGCCTATATTTGTGGCGAAGAAACCGCACTTTTAGAATCTTTGGAGGGTAAACGCGGTAATCCGCGCATGAAACCACCGTTTCCAGCTGTCAAAGGACTCTGGGGAAATCCTACGGTTGTCAATAACGTAGAATCTATCGCAGCCGTAGTTCCTATTGTGAACCACGGTGGTGAAGCATACGCATCTATTGGAATTGAAAGATCTACAGGTACCAAACTCATTTCTGCAAGTGGAAATTTAGTAAGACCTGGTGTTTACGAAATTGAACTCGGGCTTTCCGTTGAAGAATTCATCTATGGCGACGACTACTGCCGCGGAATTGCCAATGGCAAAAAACTCAAAGCATGTATTCCTGGAGGTTCTTCTGTTCCAATTTTACCGCATTTCTTAGTAACCAAAACCGCTAACGGAGACCAACGCCTCATGACCTACGAAAGTTTAGCTGACGGTGGCTTTGCAACAGGATCCATGTTGGGTTCTGGAGGTTTTGTTGTCTTTGACGAAGACCAATGTATTGTCAGAAACACCTGGAATTTTGCCAGATTTTACGCACATGAGTCTTGTGGTCAGTGTTCGCCATGTCGCGAAGGGACAGGTTGGATGGAAAAAGTACTTTACCGCCTAGAACATGGTAACGGCACACTTGAAGACATCAGCTTACTCGAAGAAATTAACAAGAAAATAGAAGGCAACACCATTTGTCCGTTAGGAGATGCTGCTGCTTGGCCTGTTGCCGCTGCTATTCGACATTTCCGTGATGAATTTGAGTGGCACGTGAAAGCTCCACAAGAGGCCCAGACTAGAAATTATGGTTTAATCCAAACACCGCTTGAAGCATAGTCTTATGATAAAAGTAACAATTGACGATGTCGAAATTGAAGTAGCACCAGGTACAACTATCCTGAATGCTGCCCGACAAGCTGGTGGCGATATCGTGCCACCTGCCATGTGTTATTACAGTAAATTACCCGGCACCGGCGGTAAATGCCGCACTTGCTTGGTTGAGGTAGCGGCGGGCTCTACTGCTGATCCGCGTCCGATGCCAAAACTCGTAGCATCTTGCTCAACGCCTGTGATGGATGGGATGATTGTAAAAAATAAAACCTCAGAACGCGTACATGAAAATCGTGGCGGTGTTGTTGAATTTTTATTGATCAATCACCCACTCGACTGCCCTGTTTGTGACCAAGCAGGAGAATGTCATTTGCAAGACCTCGGTTACGAACACGGTTCCGCAAAAACGCGTTTCCGTGAAGAGCGTCGCACCTATGCACCAATTGAAATTGGAAACAAGATCAAATTGCACATGAATCGTTGCATTTTGTGTTACCGTTGTGTGCATGTCGCTAATCAACTTACTGACCACCGCGTACACGGCGTATTGCACCGCGGTGAACATGCCGAAATTTCAACATACATCGAAAACGCCATAGACAACGATTTTTCCGGAAACATGATTGATGTTTGCCCAGTTGGCGCGCTCACCGATAAAACTTTCCGCTTTAAATCACGCGTGTGGTTTCTCAAACCAATGGAAGCAGAATGCGCCTGTGACAAATGCTCAGGCAAAGCGGTACTCTGGATGTTTGGTAATGAAATCTACCGAATCACGGCCCGCAAAGACAAATACGGCGAGGTCGAAACCATCGATGACAAAACTGCCTGGATTTGCAATGACTGTCGTTTTGAAAAGAAAGATCCGAGCAAATGGAATATCCTCGGGCCAAGAAAAATAGATCGCCATTCTGTTATTTCTCAAGGGAAATATGCCACAAAAAACGATCAAAATCCTCAATTGCTTCGATAATGGATACTGCACTACTCATCGAAAAATCAATTCTAGTAGTTTTGCTTTTTCTCGTTTCATTGGGTGCAGCTGCCTACATGACCTATTTTGAACGCAAGTTAGCAGCCTGGATACAAGACCGCGTTGGCCCGGACCGCGCGGGGCCTTTTGGAATTTTGCAACCCATCGCAGATGGCGTTAAAATGTTTTTGAAAGAAGACTTTATTCCGTCAAAAGCAGACAAATGGTTATTTATCATTGGCCCTGGTTTGGCGATGTTTACTGCACTCATTACGAGCGCCGTGATTCCATGGGGCCCTAAACTGCATCTATTTGGACGCGACATCACCCTACAAGTTGCCGACATCAATATCGGAATTCTCTATGTTTTTGGAGTCATCTCAATTGGTGTCTACGGTATCATGATCGGTGGTTGGGCCTCTAATAACAAGTACTCTTTATACGGTGCCATTCGTGCGAGCTCACAAATGATCTCTTATGAATTAGCAATGGGTGTTTCTGCCATTACCATTGTATTACTTTCAGGGTCTTTGAGTCTCAATGACATCGTGAATGGCCAGCAAGATGTCTGGAACATCTTTTACCAACCGGTTGCATTTCTTATCTTCTTCATTTGTGCTTTAGCCGAACTCAATCGTGCACCTTTCGACTTACCTGAATGTGAATCAGAATTGGTAGGTGGTTACCACACAGAATATAGCTCCATGAAACTTGGTTTGTATTTATTCTCTGAATACACCTCTATGTTTGTGTCTTCTGCCATCATGTCTATTCTATTCTTTGGAGGTTACAACTTCCCAGGAATGAGTCATTTTAGCGGCAACACCTTGGCAATTCTAGGCGTCCTCGCCTTTGCCATCAAAATCTTCATCTTTATTTTCGTCATCATGTGGATTCGTTGGACTATCCCGCGTTTTCGTTTTGACCAACTGATGCACCTCGGATGGAAAACATTGCTTCCACTTTCCTTGATTAACTTATTAATTACCGGAATTGTGATCGCTTACCAAAATGGTTGGTTTTAATTTGAATTGAAATAATGGAAAGTCTTACCAATAGAAAAAAAGTAGTTTCTGACAAGCCCATGACTTTATGGGAAAAGATTTACTTGCCTGCAATCATCAGCGGAATGATCACCACGTTCAAGCATATGTTGCGCAAAAGAAAAACGGTCAAATACCCCGAAGAAACGCGTGAATTCGCACCAATTTACCGCGGGCAACACGTATTAAAAAGAGACGAGCAGGGTCGTGAAAATTGTACTGCTTGTGGTCTTTGTGCGGTAGCCTGCCCGGCTGAAGCCATCACCATGACCTCTGCCGAGCGTCAGAAAGGTGAAGAAAAGCTATATCGCGAAGAAAAATATGCAGCAACCTATGAAATCAATATGTTGCGTTGTATTTTCTGTGGTTTATGCGAAGAGGCTTGCCCTAAAGAAGCGATCTTTCTCACCGACCGCTTGGTTCCTACCTATTTTGAACGCGATAATTTTATTTACGGTAAAGATGTGCTTGTTGAATCTTTGGATCAACGCATCGATATTACCCAAAGACAACACACCGGAAAACGCTCTCAATCATGAGTTTACAAGTCATTTCAATTATTCTAGGAAGTCTTACAATTGCCTCTGCACTGATGGTCATTTTAAGCAAGCATCCTGTTCGCAGTGTCATTTACTTGGTCGTCACCTTCTTTTTTGTGACCTCCATGTACATCATGATGAACGCGCAATTCTTGGCCATCGTTAACATGATTGTCTATGCAGGAGCCATTATGGTTCTTTTCTTGTTCGTTTTGATGCTACTCAATTTAAATAAGGAAGTGGAGCCCATCACCAACAGAGGTGCACAACTCTCAGCACTGATTGCAGGCGGAAGTTTGTTTTTAGTTTTGATCACTGCACTCAAAGAAACCCTAATTCTTGGGCAAAATTACCGTACGCAAGATACGTCTATCGGACTGGTTAAAGAACTGGGGCATTTACTTTTCTCGAAGTACATCGTCGCTTTTGAAATCACCTCTATTTTATTTATTGCAGCAATGGTTGGAGCCATCCTACTAGCCAAGCGCGAAAAACAAATCATCGAATAATATGCAAGCAGCTAATAACATCGGGACTTCTCTCGATTTTTTCTTATTTGTAGCTTTTGCGCTTTTTACCATAGGTGCAATTGGTGCCATGACCCGCAAAAACATGATTGTTTTACTCATGTGCATTGAGCTCATGTTAAATGCCGTCAACCTCATGTTAGTGACTTTTTCAACCTATTACGGCAGTGGAGATGCGCAAATATTTGTGTTTTTCACGATGGTTGTTGCAGCTGCAGAAGCCACGGTAGGTCTTTCGATCATTATCATGGCATACCGCAACCTCAAATCGATTGACATCGATATGTTTAACCAATTAAAAAATTAATCATGGCTAAAGACTTGACGCTTATTCTCATTCTCGCTTTGCCTTTAGTTGGTTTTGTTATCAATGGTCTTTTCGGCAAAAAACTCCCTAAAGTGCTCGTCGGCGGACTCGCAACCAGTGTTGTTTTCCTTGCATTCCTTCTTGCCCTGACCCTTTTCAACGGTCTAGAAGGCGTACAAATTGTTCGTCTTTTTGAAATCTTACATTACGATCAGTTCCACATCAATGCTTCTTTTCAAATTGATGCACTTTCTATTTGGATGACGCTTATCATTACCGGTATCGGATCATTGATCCACCTATTTTCTATGGGCTACATGAGCCATGACTCCGGGTATTACAAGTTTTTTACCTACTTGAATTTGTTCATCTTTTCGATGTTGCTGCTCGTTTTAGGTTCTAATTATTTTGTACTCTTTTTCGGCTGGGAAGGTGTCGGAATGTGTTCTTACCTGCTCATTGGTTTTCATTACAATGATGCACTCAAAGGGAAAGCAAACAGCCTTGCAGCTCGTAAAGCTTTTATCATGAATCGCATTGGCGATGCTGGTTTACTATTGGGGCTTTTTATGCTCATTGGTCAGTTCGGCACACTTGAATTTCATAAAATTGGGGCAGCCCTCATTGCCAACCCAGCCCTACAAGGTGGCGCCATGTTCTTCATTACACTTTGTTTGTTCATAGCTGCTACAGGTAAGAGCGCCCAAATTCCGCTCTTTACATGGCTTCCAGATGCAATGGCCGGGCCCACACCAGTTTCGGCACTCATCCATGCGGCAACAATGGTAACGGCAGGTATCTACTTAACGGTGCGTTCTAATTTCCTTTTCGAACTCGCACCTTTCACCAAAGATATCATCCTCTACGTTGGCCTCGCTACAACCCTAGTAGCTGCATTTATGGCACTGCGTCAAAACGATATCAAAAAAGTATTGGCCTATTCTACTGTTTCGCAGTTAGGTCTCATGTTTGTGGCTTTAGGCTTTGGTGCCTATACGGTTGCTTTATTTCACGTCACTACGCACGCCTTCTTTAAAGCTTTGCTTTTCTTGGGTTCAGGTTCCGTGATTCACGGCATGCATGAAGAGCAAGATATCCGCAAAATGGGTGGTTTAGCTAAACTCATGCCAATTACGCATTTCACTTTCCTCATTGGCACAATGGCCATCGCGGGCATACCCTTCTTATCTGGTTTTTATTCAAAAGATGAAATTCTAGCGCAAGCATTGCACCACAATCCTGTGGTTTACGCTATCCTTGTAATTGCAGTAACGCTTACCGCTATTTACATGTTCCGTCTTTACTTTTTAACTTTTCACGGTGCATTTAGAGGTGGAGAAACATTAAAGTCAAAGGTGCATGAAAGTGGCTTATCCATGACACTTCCGCTTATCATCCTAGCGATGCTTTCCATTTTTGGTGGCTTACTCAATTTACCTGGATTATTTTTCCATGGAGCAGCGCATTGGTTTGATCACTATTTAAGTACTGGCACCTTTGGTTTATCAGAAGTACACAACGCACACCTTGATTTCAATACATCTATTGGCCTGATGGCATTTGCTAGTTTCATTGCAATAGCAGTTTTGGTTTGGGCTTGGCGTAATTATGCCAAAAATGGAGCCTTGGCCAAAGCGGATGAACAAATGAATGGTTGGGAGTCTCTTTCTGCCAACAAACTATACATCGACGAAATTTACGATCAGCTATTTGTACAACCTATGCTCAAATTATCTCAGTTTGTTGCCACCGTCTTTGATATTCAAATTTTACGCAACGGTGTTTACGCATTGGCAAATGGCATTGTCAATACAGCTGCACAAACTCGTAAATGGCAAAACGGCTTTCTGAGCTCCTATTTATTTTGGATGGTCCTCGGACTCATCTCATTTATTAGTTATTACATTTTAAAACTCACGGTTTGGCACTAATTATTTTACTCCCACTTGTTTTTAGTTTGCTCGCTTGGTTTCTTCCAAGTGCTTTGACCCGTATTGTAGGTCTTGTCTCAAGTTTTGCTACACTAGTTTGGAGCATTGTGCAACTCAGTTCTTTCGACCCGGAAGCTGTTCAACAACTCGACTTAGGCCTGCGCTTTGTGCGTTTTTCGCTTGATAGCCTAGGCTTCACGATGGTGATTTTAACCAACGCCGTGATTTTCCTTATTTTCTTGGCAAATTACCAAAGAAGCATTGTGCATGAAACCCGCTTTACCGCCCTTACACTTTTAATGCAATTTGGTCTCGTTGGTATCTTTACAAGCAATAGTATTCTTGGTTTCTATATTTTTTGGGAACTCACCTTATTACCGGTTTTCTTGATTCTTTTCTGGTTTGGTGCTTTTGAAAAACAAAAAGCACTGCTTCAGTTTTTCCTCTACACATTACTTGGTTCATTAGCCATGTTGTTGTCGGTAATTGGCCTGATGCAAATTACCAACCAACAAAGCTATGAGGCGCTTTTAGCCGCAGACCTCAATCAGCTTGGCAATACGGGTATTTTATTAATGGGAGGTTTCTTACTTGCGTTTGCCATTAAAATTCCGCTCTTTCCATTCCACACATGGCAAGCTGAAACTTACACCAAGGCCCCTACTGCCGGAACCATGTTGCTTTCTGCTTTGATGTTGAAAATGGCACTCTTTGGTCTGATTAAATGGGTCCTACCTATTTTTGCCGGGACAGCCGTAGACTTCTGGCGTTGGCCAATTATTGTTTTAGGAATCATCGGCATTATCTATGGCGCTGTTGTTGCCATCAAGCAACAAGACCTCAAAACACTATTTGCTTATGCTTCTTTGAGCCACCTCGGCCTTATTGCTGCAGGCATTATGCTTGGCGACACTGCAACTACCAAAACAGCGATGTTGCAAATTGTTAACCACAGTATCGTAGCCGTTGGGCTTTTCTTAGCGGCGGGTATTATTGAACAGCGTCTCAAAACCAGAGAACTTTCTGCATTAGGGGGCATTGCTAAAATTGCACCTCGTTTTGCATTTTGGTTTGCTGTCATGACCTTTATTTCATTGTCAGTTCCATTCACAGCAGGTTTTATCGGTGAATTCTTTTTATTGAAATCATTATTTTCAGCGCATGCCCTCACTGGTATTTTGGCGAGTTCAACTTTAATACTCGGTGCTGTTTATATGCTGCGCGCCTATCAAGATAGTATGTTTGGCCCAACGCAGATCAGTCTATTTGCAGATTTACACTGGTCCGAAATTACTGTATTTGCCATTTTAAGCATTGCTGCTATTTACTTTGGCCTAGCGCCACAATGTCTCACTGATTTCGTAGGCCATAGCCTTGTACAACTCAAACCTTAAGTCAACATCATGGATAGTATTGTCATCATTTTTATTGCCGGGCTCATTGGTCTTTTTGCCGGAATGCGCAAGCAAGCCGGGCTCTCACTTATTGTTGCTGTATTAGGTCTAGTTGGAGCTGGTATGGCAGCCTACTTCCGCGGTAGCTATGCCTCCCCTATTCATGCATATGCTGCACAAGTGCCAACACCACCTATGGTGATTATTTTACTTTGTGGAGTTACACTACTGGCCATTTTAGGTGGCTTTCAGCGCTACAAACAAGACTTAGAGCACACCAGTGATTACTTTGCACTGATTCTTTTCTCATTATGTGGAGCTATTCTGATGGCAGTGCCTTCAGACCTTATGTTGTTTTTTATTGGTCTTGAAATCCTTTCTATTCCTATTTACGTTTTGGTAGGTATTGAAAAAGGCAGCAGTTTGTCTGCTGAAGCAGCCATTAAATATTTCTTTACAGGCTCATTTGCGTCTGCAATCATGTTATTTGGCATTGCCCTACTTTACGGTGCTACAGGAAGCTTTCAACTCGTTGAGATCCAATCAAATTTAGCCATCGGTATATGGCAAAGCCCTATGGCCATGATCGGCAGTTTGTTCATCTTAGGTGGTTTCGTTTTCAAAATTGGAGCAGTTCCTTTTCATTTTTGGGGTCCTGACGTTTATCAAGGTGCGTCTAACGCCGTTTTGATGTATATGTCTACGGTCGTAAAGATTGCGGGTATTTACGCTGTCATCTATGTTTTTGCGATGGTATTTCGCGATTCTTATTTCTTTTGGATTGACCTCGTTAGTTTGATTATTGTAGCTTCCGTATTTTATGGCTACATCACCGCTTGGAAACAAACGAGTTTCAGACGCCTCATCGCCTATTCTTCTATCGCCAACGCAGGTCTCATGTTGTTTAGTTTGGCTGATGCTAACAATACCAACGTATTCTTTTTTGTAATGGCCTATGCCGTTTCAACCATTGCTTTGGTAGTGAGCAATCAGTCCAACGGTGAAAATGCCGATGATATTGCTGCTTGGGAAGGTTTGGCATGGAAGCACCCACTTTTAGGTCTATCCATTGTTTTGGCTTTGTTTTCACTAGCAGGAATTCCACCAATGGCTGGCTTCTTTGGTAAATTTACGCTATTATGGGCAGCTGCACCGCACTTACCTTACACGACTATTTTAGCGCTAATCGGCTCGGTTATTGGTGCTTTTGTCTATTTGCGCTTGCTACTTTTGGCACTCAAAAAACCAACTGTAAGCATCCGTACTCATTTGTCTATCGAACAAAGTATTGTACTGATCATTTGCTCAGTTCTTACCCTCGGAGCCATATTTATCATCTAAGTAGCACTTTCATCCAACCATTCTGAGTCTCTTACGACTTAACACAGGAAGATGAAAGAAAAGCAACTCTACGACGACCTCATCAACGCTTGTATCCGAAAAGAACCTCGGGCACAAAAGGAACTATATGATCTTTTTGCACCGGCGATGTTCAAAGTTTGCATGCGTTACGCACAAGACGAAGCTGCTGCTCAAGATATTTTCCAAGATGCGTTTATCAAAATTTATCAAAACTTGCAACGCATAGAAAGCAGTGCTCATTTACCGGGATGGATTAAAAAAATTGTCGTTTATACAGCCATCGATTATTTACGCAGCTCAGCTAAATATGCTCAGCATCAGAAAATAGAAACTGCCTACAGCTTAGCTTCTTTAGATCCAACTATTCATCAACAAATGGGTGCGGAAGAAATCATGGTATTGGTTCAGCAACTTCCGCCTCGTGCAAGAATGGTCTTTAACCTGTATGTGATGGAAGGTTATTCTCATAAAGAAATCGGTGAACTTCTTCAAATCAATGAAGGCACCTCAAAATCGCAACTTTTTGAAGCGAAAAAAGCGCTGCAAAAAGCAATAGAAAAAAATGAACGCATCCAAATGATCGGCTAATTATGCAAGAACTAGACGCATTTGAAAAATACCTCAAGGAGCAGCTCAAGGGACATAAAGCCCCTCAAGAGCTCATGTGGAAGCGTTTGCACGACGTCATTGGCAAACCTAAGGTTTGGTATGCAAAAAGCATTTATAAATATGCCCTCACTGCCATAACAGCTGCAGGAATTGGCGCCGGTTCTACTTTCTTTTTCATGAACCAGCAAAAAGAAAATTCAAAAGTCCAGCAAAGACTAGCTCAGCAGTCAAAGCAATCATTGCATCCACAGGCAGATGAAGCGAAGTTAAGCGCTGCACTTCTTCCTTTACAAATCGCTGAACCTTCTTCTGAAAAAGAATTACTTATCAATGGAGCCCAACCTACTTCTGAAAAAGTATTACC